>CAILKC010000404.1 GCA_903834675.1 uncultured Victivallales bacterium
ATGGGTTTGAGCCCTGTAGGGGCGAGCTATCTGCCCTAGGTTTGCGCCGAGGTCGCATGGGCCGCCCCTTCAGGGCTCAATCCGCGCTGTGGACGGGTACCCAGGGCGTTGCCCTGGGCGCCCGAAGCGCCCCTTTGGGGCTGAATACCTCGGCCCATCCTTATTGCACAGGTCGAGTTATGTATATATGATCCATCCTCTATTGCCACCCTCTGTGCCCTCTGTGTCCTCTGTGGTGAAAGAGTCGAGTGTAGTAGAGTCGAATGGCCCTGCTCAGGGGTCAGAGGGGGGTGTACTTGCCCCGTTCGCAGCGTCCGGGCAGAGTGGTCCAGCCTTCGCGTTCCGTCATGCCGCCGAAGTAGGGGTAGGCATCATAGACGGCGCCGAGTCCCTTGAGACGCGGGTCGCCCTGCCGTCGCAGCCGGTTCTCCATTCTCTCTCGCAGGCGTGTCACCACCTCAGCCTGGGCCGGGTCAGCGGCCAGGTTTCGCAGGCAGCCATAGCCGTCCCGCAGGGCATAGAGCTCTTCGGCGGGGCGCTTGCCAAAGGCCAGCTCGAACAGGTCCCGAACGTGCTCCTCCTCGCGGTGCTCGAGCATGTAGGTCTTGGTGGGTGAGGCATCGATATCGCCGTAGAACTCGGGATCGCCCGCCGGCCAGCGTTCGGGCCGGTAGTTGCGGACGTAGACAAAGTCATCGGTGTGGATGCAGCGGCTCGGGTAGCCGACGTTGTCCGGTCGGCAGTAGGCGTGTCGTTCCAGGCCGCTGAGGACGTGGTCGCGGCTGGCATCGACGCGGCCCGCGGCGGTCGCGGTGAGGATAGGCAGCAGGCTGCGTCCGGCCTGTTGGGGCAGGGGCTGCAATCCGGCGGCCTCGAGGAAAGTGGGCGCCAGGTCGACGAAACTGACGAAGTCGGTGAGGGTGCGCCCACCCGGGACCGCGGCGCCCCAACGCATGGCCAGCGGCACATGCAGGCCATGCGCGTAGAGGTTCGCCTTGGCGCGTGGGAAGGGCAGCCCGTTGTCGCCGGTGATCACGATCAGGGTGTTCTCCAGCTCACCGCGCTCCTCCAGCAGCGCCAGCATGCGTCCGAGGTGGGTGTCGAACCACTCGATTTCGAGGGCGTAATCAAGCAGATCACTGCGGACCTCCTCGGAGTCCGGCAGATAGGGCGGCACGATCACGTCCTCGAGGCGTTTGCCGGCGCGTCGGCCGGAGCCCTGCTCGTAGACGCGATGCGGTTCCTTGCTTCCATACCAAAAGCAGAACGGCTGCCCCGGCGTCCGCGCCTCGAGGAACTCGCGGAAGTTGCCGGCGTAGTCGTTCTTGCTCATCTGCTGGGTGGGCGGTTCGAGGCGGCAGCGGTTGTAGGCGGGTCCGGCGGGGTTACGGGTGCGGCCACTGGCGGCCAGGTCGCCGGGTCCCCAGCCCTTGTTGGTATGGCCGACATGGTAACCGTAGCTCTCCAGAATGTCGGGATAGACGGAGTACTTGGCGGGCAGGGTACTCCACAGAATGCCGCCTTCCTCCATCTGCCACATATTCAGGCCGGTGAGCAGGCCAGCGCGCGACGGACTGCAGGAGGGCGAGGTGCAGTAGGCGTTGGTGAACAGCACGCCTTCGCGGGCCACGCGGTCGAAAACCGGGGTGCGGACGAAAGGACAGCCGTAGGCGCTGGCATGGGGCCAGGCTTGGTCATCGGAAATCGCCACCAAGATATTGGGCCGACGCTCAGTCATTGGGGCCTCCGGGGGTTCAGGGCTGCGTCGTCAGGAGTTCGCGGAATTCGCTCAGGGCGGTCCAGTACTGTTGCTCGTGTATACCGGGGAACGAGTTGTGACCCACATCATCGAGCCAGAGAGAACGCTTGGGAGTGGCGGCGCGGGCGTAGAGTTTCAGGCCGTGCGAGAAGGGCACCACGCCATCGCGGCGCCCATGCATGACCAGCAGCGGGCAGCCGATACGGTCGATCAGCGCCAGGTTGTTGAAGCGGTCAAACGGCAGGATGGGCACTCTGGTGACCACCACGAAGGAGCTGGTGAAGGTGCTCTGCAGAATCACGCCCCCCACGGGTTGAGAGGCCGCCAATTGCACCGTCGGCCCACCGCCGACGCTGCGCCCGTAGAGCACGATCTGCCGCGCCGGGACGCCGAGGGCGGTGGTCAGGTAGCGGTAAGCGGTCAGGACATCGATGCAGGCCCCCTTGACGGCGGGGGTGCCAGTGCTCAAGCCATAGCCGCGATAGTCATAGGCGAACACCGCAAAGCCGGCCTGCCGCAGCCCCTCAAGTTCCGGCAGGACGTCGCCCAAGTCCTCCGCGTTGCCATGGCTGTAGAGCAGCGTGTAACGCGCTTGCGGGTTGGGCAGATGCACCGCGCATAGCCGTTCGCCGTCCGGTGTCTCCAGGGTGATGAACCGGCCAGAGGGCCCATAAGAGCACGGCTGCGGTAGGAAGATCTGCCGGTCGGCGCAGAACCAGGCAAAGAGGCCCAGGCCAACGTAAAGCACTGCCGGGATCAGGATGATATCGGTCACGACCCGGCTCCAGGAGAAGCGGCCGCTGAGCGTGCGTTGCCAGTTCATACGATGCGCTTGCCGTCAATCCACCTGCACTCGGACACTAGATCAGCGAAGGCGTCCAAGCCGTACAACGACGGGGGACTAATGTAGCGCCGTGGCGCGCCAGGCATAGTCTGTCCGTGCTCCTCGGCAGGGCTGTTCCAAGGTAACTACTCAGGCTACAACTCAGGTGCATTTCCCTGCCCCAACGGGGTTGCGTCTTGGCACCCTGACCCAACCCCGTTGGAGTAGACTGGGTTTGCTGCCTTGTTCACCCAGGGTAGGCCGGCGCCGCGGCCAAGGGCGCAAGTCAGCTCCGTAGGTGGTGACGACTCAGACGCTGCGAAGAAATCGGGGTCGGAATCGGGGTCGGGATCGTGCCTGGCTGAACCACGTAAAGTGGCTTGCGGACGGCATCTCTAATCCGCCTCGCGCCCGACCGTCCCTCAGCCCTGGAGCCGGCGGTCCCCGCCGTATCCCCATCCAGAGCCGGCGGAAGTCCTGCCCTCAGGCATGCCGGCCCGCCGACCTCCACGCCCTGCGGGCGGAAGAAACGCTCAGGGACGGCATCTCTAATCCGCCTTGCGCCAGACTGGCGCCAGGCGTGGAGCAGCGGTCGGCCCGACCGTCCCCCAGCAGCCCCTACGGAACTGACCTGCGCCCCCTTCGCCCTACCCCTCTAACACTTACGGCCAAGTGTGGTAGGTTAGGCGACGGTGAGAGTTGTTGCTCTGGCGAGGGAGCCGAGGCGAGTCAGCCTGAGTGCCAGAGTGCGAGTGCCCGACGCTGTGGCCAGGGCACTGAGGTGGGGTGAGACGCAGGGGTCCGCTACGGAGATGGAGTCAGACAACCCATGAACGACCATCTCGACATCCACGGCCTCGAAAAAGAATGCCGTGAGGCCGTGGCAAACGGCATCCTCCACGGCGTGACGGTTGCGGCCGGGACACGATACACGCTGGACGTTTTGTGGTCTTGGGGAGACAGGTCTGTGTCTCCAACAAGGCAGAAAATGCAGCCCGATTCAAGGTTTGACGTAGCAAGCCTCACAAAAGTGGTGGCCACGGCGTCGGCCTGCGCGGTCTGTGTGGACCGCGGCTTGCTTGACCCCGAGGCCCCGGCTTGTGATTATCTGCCTCGACTCGGGCAGTTTCAGGATTCCGTGATACGGATATGCGACCTGGCAACCCATAGTTCGGGATATGACAATCGAAAATTCGATAAGTACGCGCCTCATGAATTGGTCACACAGGCGATTGAGGCTCCGGCGCAGTGGGCGCCCCGGGAACGCTTTGAGTATTCCTGCCGCAATTTCCTGGTCCTGGGAAGCCTCGTGGAACGAATAACCGGTGAGGGCCTGGCCGCATTCTGCGAACGCACCGTGTTTGCCCCACTCGGTATGTCACACACATCCTTCGGTCCCCTCCTGACCGGGTTGGAGCAGGTTGTGCCCACTTCACAGCCGGCCGGCGCTATTTCGGACAACCAGGCCAGGCGAGCGAATTGCCCCGTGGGAAACGCCGGGCTTTTTTCCAATGCGCTGGACTTGGCTGTCTTCTGCCAGATGTTGCTGCGCGGGGGAAAGATCGGGCAGGCACGCATTCTCGGAGACAAGGCACTCGGCTGGCTCCTGCGACCATGCCATCCCGCGGGACTTCCGCCCTGGTCGTTTGGGTGGGATATGCGCTCCTGTTCCGAATGTCTGTATCGGCCTGCGGGCTTGTCACAGTCAGCCATCGGACATTCCGGCTGGACGGGTCAGTCGCTCTGGATCGACCCGGAATTAGGACGCTATGTCATCATCTTGTCGAACCGAACTCACGCTCCACGGAACGAGACCGTTGATACTAGCGGATGGTCCAAGGTTTTCCGAGCGCGCCTAGCAGATCTTGCCCTTTCACATTCCTTGTCGGCAGGGCAGAACAAGCCGGATGCAGGCGGCGGCCCGCTGCCACTCCCTCTGCTCGCCGGGGACCCTCCTCCGAGACCGGGGGGGCGCGGTCCACCCTCTCCTCGCCGCTGAGCGTGAGGCACAAACTCAGGCTAACGGCCGCGGCTGCGGGTGGAGTCTGCCCAGGAACGGCCGCTCTCCTTTAAGGCTGGGCATGCCTATCCAGTATCTCTCGCACCCGACGGGCCAGTTCGTCACGCTTGAAAGGCTTCCCGATGAAATCCAGGCTCTGCTCCAGCACGCCACGTTGGGCGATCACGTCCGCCGTGTAGCCAGACATGAACAATACCTTGATGCCCGGCTTGACCGCGCTGATTCCAAGCGCCAGTTGCCGACCGTCCATCCCGGGCATGACCACGTCCGTCAGCAGTAGATGGATATCCCCCGGATGCTGGTCTGCCAACCGCAGGGCTTCCGCCGGCGTCTCCGCCCGCAAGACCTTGTACCCCAAAGCCTCCAGGAACAGGCCGCAGGTCACACGCAGCGATTTCTCGTCCTCTGCCAGCAGGATGGTTTCGCCCCGGCCTTTGGGCGCTTCCGCGCTGCCGGTGCCGGGTGCCGCCACAGCCTCTGACTCAACCTGGGGCAGATAGATCTTGAAGGTGGTTCCCTTGCCCACTTCGCTGTGGACGTGGACCGAACCATTGTTCTGCTTGACGATGCCGTACACCGTGGCTAACCCCAGGCCCGTGCCGTGGCCCAAGCACTTGGTAGTGAAGAACGGCTCGAATACCTGCGCCATGGTCGCCTTGTCCATGCCGCAGCCATTGTCGCTGACCACCAGGAACACGTAGGCGCCGGGAGTGGCCTCCGTGTGCGTGGCGCAGTAGTCTGCATCGAGGGTGACGTTTCCGGTCTCGAGGGTGATCTCGCCGACGCCGCCGATGGCGTCCCGCGCATTGACGCACAGATTGGCGATGACTTGGTCAACCTGCGACGGGTCGAGCTTGACCGGCCGTAGCCTTGTGCCGGGCCGCCACGTCAGCTTGATGTCCTCACCGATCAAGCGTTGCAGCAGCTTCAGCATCCCCGCTACCGCGGCGTTGAGGTCCAGGATCTTCGGCGCAATCATCTGCTTGCGGGCGAAGGCCAGAAGTTGCCGGGTGATCTCCGCCGAGCGCTGGGCGTCGCTGGTGATCTCGTCGAGCCACTCCCGAATCGGATGGTCCGGCCCGATCTTGTCCCGGCACAGCTCGACATAGTTCATGATGCCCATGAGCAGATTGTTGAAATCGTGCGCCACGCCGCCGGCCAGTAGGCCCACTGACTCCAGTTTCTGCGCTTGCGCTAACTGCGTCTGCAATCTCGCGTGGTCAGCCTCCTTCCGCTTGTGCTCGGTGATGTCCTCGGAGATGCCCAGGAGGTATTTAGTCTTCCCGTCATACCCCAGAATGGAGACCTTTCGGGTATGCAGAATCCGATTCTCTTTCTTGGCCGTGAGGATTTCTTCTTCCGGGATGTCCACCACGCCCTGCCCGGTTAAGGCCTCCCGGTCCTTGGCCATGAACAGGGCTGCCTGTTCGGGTGGGAAAAGGTCGAGGTTGTTCCTACCGAGCAATGCCTTGCGGTCATAACCCAAGAGAGCCTCTCCCGCGCGATTGAACATGACGAAACGGAGGTCTTCCGCCTCCTTGAGGAAGACCATGAGCGGGACATTCTCCACCACCGCTTCAGTGAGAGCCATCGATTCCCGCAGTTCGCGCTCACCTTGTTTGCGTACCAGCGCCGCGCCGAGGTGCGCCCCGATGCTTTCCAGGAGCTCAACCGTCTCGAGGGTCAAACCGCCTTTGCGCCGATCGTTGAGGTGGATCAGCCCCACAATCCTGTCTTTGGTCCGAATCGGCACCAGCGCCATAGATGCATAGCCCTGATGAATGCATCGGTTGCGGGGATGAAGCCTGGGATCCTGATCGGCAGGAAGGTCGAGCAGCGGGAACGAATCGTTGGTCCAGAAGCTTCCCCCCCTCGCGAAGAGTGGATTGGCCGGATCGGTCTTGCCGGAAAGGACCCGTCCACAGGTGCATTCCAGGCAGGCATGGCCGTCTTTGTCCCGGCACACGCCACCCTCCGCGCCGTGCGCGATCAGCGTGTTCTCGGTCAGCAGAAACTCCTCGGAGAAGCCGTCCTGGGCAAAATAGGGGAAGTCCTCCCCCTCCTGCAGGCGAATGCCCACGGCATCGAACCCAGTCCCCGTCTTCAAGGCGGCGAGGACGCGCTCGATGGCATCCGGCAGATCGCCCGGCTCGTTGACCAGACCTCAGGAAGTTACGCACGGGGACTCGCAAGTTGAACGCCGGTCGTTTCGCGGGTCCGGCGGCTCCTGTCACAGCTCCGGGGCGCCGGGGAGCAGGCAGACCTGCACGGGAACGGCGCGTCCTGCGAAGTGGG
>CAILKC010000405.1 GCA_903834675.1 uncultured Victivallales bacterium
CCTGAACCCTGAACCCTGAACCCCAGGACCTGAGTAGTCACCACCTACGGAGCTGACATGCGCCCCCCAGAGCCCAGGGTTGCGGCCATGGTGCAGCTACCCTAGGTCACATGGGGTCATGGCCTCCTACCCCAACGGGGTTGTGTCTTGGCACCATGACCCAACCCCGTTGGGGTAGACTGGGTTGGCTGCCTTGCTCACCCAGGGTAGGCCGACGCCGCGGCCAACCCTGGGCTTGGGTACGCAGCCCCGTTGGGGCAGAATACGCAGTTGCACCCGAGTAGTCACGTTATGTGTATAGGATCCATCCTCTGCTGCCACCCTCTGTGACCTCTGCGTCCTCTGTGGTGAAAGAGTCGAGTGCAGTAGAACCGAATGGCCCTCCTGAGCCGCTAATCCAGAAACACAAAATACCTGATGCGGAACCTTACCGCCTAACCACCTAACCGCCTTCAGCGAACCCCCACCTCGCCACCCGACACCTCGTACGTCTCTTCCTCTCCCCGTCCATTGGTGAAACTGCTCTCGGGAAGCACCAGCAGACGCGTCACCCCAGCCCGCAGGGCCCGCATCCGGCACACCACCGACGCCGTTCCGCCGACGGACGCATCCAGATTCTTGCTGCCCGGCGTGCCAGCCTGAATGATGACCAACTTGCCGCTGCCCTCGGCAGCGTAGCACTCGATCCCACTGCGAAACTGCGCTCCCACCGGCACGGCGCTGCCGGGCACTACCGCCAGCGCCCCCTGGTCGTACTGCATCACCAGCGTACAGCTCTCAAGCGCCGGCGACACCATCCGTATCTCCACCTCAAACTCGCTGCCGACGGCCGCCTCATACTTGCCCAGCTCGACCCGCACCCCGCGACCACACTGGGCCAAGTCCTCGGGCGTGAAA
The DNA here is from genome assembly GCA_903834675.1 of uncultured Victivallales bacterium. Next base: position 898 of record CAILKC010000405.1, read on the forward strand.
GCGCCCGGCTGACGCTTGGCCCAAGCCACCGGCGCGGCCGGCGTGGCCGGCGCTCGCGCCTCCTTGACGGTGGGCTTCGTGACCGGTCGCGACGACGAACGTCGAACACCCGACTCGCCGACCACAGCCGTGACCTCCGACGGCGGCACTTCCTTGGCTGCCGACGACGGGACCACCCGGCGCGGCGCCTCCGCCCCGCCAGCGCCAGGCGCCGTCGGCGGCTCACCTGCGGCCCGCCCTCGCCGTAGAGCCAAAACCCCCCACAGCACCAGCAATAGCACCGCCACAACCGCCACAACCGTCAGAGCATCACGTAGTCGTTCCGACATCGTCTACTCCAATCCAAAGACTTTCGCAAGGGTCGCGCCTGTGTCCCCTGGAGCCCGCGATGCCACGCCCGTTCCGGGCGGGTTCGCGGTACCCGCCGTCTGCAAGACCCCCGACTACGGCGGAAGCCCCGGCTGCACCGGTGCGGACCGCCGACTCCAGGCGGATGGCGACGCTGGCCTTGGGGTTCTGCAAGCGCCTCCGTTATTAGAGGCTTTAGCCGGTCTTGTGTATCCCGTCGCACCCGCTTCGCTCTTTGTGACCCATAGTAGCGGGCGCGCCTGTGGCGGTTCGCCCTCCAGCCCGGGCCTCCGAGCCGCCGCGGCGCGAGCCGCCGTTGCTCACTTCGCTGCGGCCGTACCCGGCGCCACCGCAGCAGCGGCAGCGGCAGGAACCGCCGGCACCACCACCGCAGCCGCTGGAACTGCCGCCGGCACCACCGCAGCTCCAGCCCCCGCGGCCCGAGGCTCCGCCGTCGGCGCTACTACCGGCGCGCTGGTCTGCGGCGTGACGGGTGGAGCCATGATGGGCGCGACCAGCGGCGCCGGCTTCGCCATCGGCCAGCGGACTGGCGCCGCACCCGTTCCTGCCGCCTGCTGACCGGCTGGGGCGCTGACCGTGGTGATGCGTGTTTCCGGACTGTATGCCAAGGCCCCCTGAACCCGCGGCGTCTTGGCCGAGTCTGTCACCAGCGTGAAGGGCAGACTATCAAAGGCCTCAGGTTCGACGCCGTCCACCGTCTTCCGAGTCAGGGTCACCGTCATGCGGTCCTCTGGCCGAACGATGATGGGTAGCGTCTGCGGCGAGTCCCATCCGGCGGGCAACTCCATGCCCTCGATCCGTACCTCCGTGCTGGGCTCGCAGTTCTCGATGACTACATAGGCCCAGAGCGCATCCTGCCTCAGACGAGCGGCGATGGGAGACCCTTTCAGCCGCAGGCCCTGCCCGTTGATGGGAAAACGAATCGCCAGATTCGCCACGGCGGTCTGACGAAGCGGGTCGTTGGTGGTCAGAATGATGCCCTTCTGAATCGCCCCCTCATTGCCCTTGGTCGTGAGACCACCGGTCATCTCGGTGGACTCGCCAGGCGCCAGATTCTGCTTCTTTAGCTCCACTTTGGTACATGAACACCCCGGCCTCACCCGCGTAATTTGCAGTTCCTCATCCCCCGCATTCTTTACCGTAAACGTGTAAGTGTACTCACCCTTGTTCTCCGTTTGCCGACCCCAGTCGAACGTCGCCGGCTCCAGCACAATCGAGGGCGCGGCCCAGGCACTGCACCAGACCAACAGCCCAGAACTCAACGCCGCAGCATGGCTCATACGCATGGCAGAAAAAAAACCTCCCTGTTATAAAGACCGGTTCTAGGTTCAGCATCTGGAGCCGGCGGTCCGCTCGGGCGTAGCCAGGGCTTCCGCCGTATCCGGGGTACCGCGAATCCGCCGCGGCGGACATCGCGGTACTCCAGGGCCAGACGCGGAGTTCTGCAAAGGCATCACCCAGCAGGCCGCACTCCAACCAGAAAGACCCATCCAAGACGTACCGCCCTATTGCATAGATCTCATTTCGCCGTTTCCGCGCCGTTCCCGGACCATTATAGCCGCACCCGGCGCCCGCTTCAAGCGCACAAAAGACCGCGGCGTCCACTCCGAAAAGCGGACGCCGCGGGGTTTGGGTTACTACTGGCGGTGAGGCGAGACTAACCCCGCCTCACCGGACAGCGTTCACGCTGCTGCTGCTCGTGCCGAGATCCTCACGGGCAACTCCAAACAGTCCGGGGCAGTGGCAACGTCTTGGCCGTGGGGCCAGGATACGGTGGGATCTGCCACGAGCAGGGGAGCGGTGACACAACATAGGAAGGCGGGCACACCAGAACCTTCAACTTGTCGATATTCGGATTGATGGTGGTGATCTCGATGGGGGTGTTGTTCGTGTGTGCAATCGGCACCGTCACGTATTGGACTACAGCTAGAGGACCTATAGGAGTGGCGGGATTGACGAATGGGGTGTAGGCAGTAAGCGGAAGCGGCCCCATATAGACCGGGTAGATGTAGGTCGGGAAACCGCGCAGGTTGCCGTAGATGTAGACGCCATCGCGCGCTGCTGACACCGCCGTGCCGCCAATGGCCGCTGAGATGCCATCCGTCTTGGCATCAACGTTCAGGCCAGGGCTAAGCGCCAGACTCTTGACGTACGTGACGATATCGGCGTCGGAGAGCAAGTAACGGCCTGCCGCCGCCGCGTACTCTGGCGGCAGAATCGGCACGGTCGAGCAGGGGGCTTCGTTGAGATGACCGTACTTGAGCGCCCGGTAGAGAGTTACGCCATCGGTATCCGGGTCAACCCGACCGTTACGGTCCACGTCCAGCAGCCAGTTGCACGCATCCGCATAGACCACGCCGGACTCAACCGTGCTCGCAACCTCCAGCCCCGCCATGTTGGTCGCGTAGATCATCGTCGGCGTCAGCGCAATCTGCTGGAAGCTGGTAATTGCATCAGACACGCGGAACATCAGGTACATGAAAACACCGGAGCCTGCGTTGACCACCGCGTTGCCCGTGGGGCTGTCCATGTAGACGACCAGCTTAGTCATGCTCGCGGTCAGGCCATCACCGACGCCGACGCCGCGCTCAACCTGCACGCGGGTCTCGTTGTCGAACGCCGGATCCGCGGTGGTGTTGTCCGGCACCGTGGTGCCATGGTTCCAGGCCCAGTCATTCCAGTCGGTCGCGTCCTGCACTCGAGTCACGTCCCAGCGCTCCGTACCGACCATGTACAACAGGCCAGCCGTCGTTCCCCGCCGAGGATCACTGGGGCACTCCAAAGTCCCCACAAGGTACTCCTCGAACGTGATCTCGAAGACCAGTTGCGCCAAGTCGCCGCACAGATTCGAAACACTGATCGGCACCGTCACCCAGTTGCCCGGGCCGGCTAACTCGTACGGAGAGTAGGTCGGCGGATACTGGATCGTGTACCCCGTGCCAACGCTCAAGGTGGCTGTTTCCACGGTCCACACGTACGTCACCGTGCAGGTCGCATCCGGCCCGCAATCCGTCACCGCGGTCACGGTCCAAACCTGCTGCTTGGAGCACGTTCCCGTCACCGTTCCGCCCACCGCGCCATACACCAGCGTCTTGTCGCAGGTGTCGCTGGCCGTCCCCGCCGCCGCGATCGCCATCGCCTCCGTCGGCAGTGCCGCAGGGTTCAACCCCAGATCGATCGCCGCCGCCGGGCAGGCCCCGAACACCGGCGCCGCCGTGTCGTCTGTCCACACGTACGTCACCTCGCAGGTCGCATCCGGCCCGCAATCGGTCGCCGCGGTCACGGTCCAAACCTGTTGCTTGGCGCACAACGTCCCCGTCACCGTTCCGCCCACCGCGCCATACACCAGCGTCGTGTCGCAGGTGTCGATGGCCGTCCCCGCCGCCGCGAGCGCCAGCGCC
>CAILKC010000406.1 GCA_903834675.1 uncultured Victivallales bacterium
CCTGGGTGCTGGGCATACCCCAGATTCTCAGCCCCAAAGGGGCGCCATACCTGGCCGCGCGGTGCCCATGGACTGTCGGTATGCCGCCCCTGCAGGGCTCCGTCTCGTTTTGGATTCCATTCCCAGGGCGCTGCCCTGGGCTGAGGAATGGCCGCGCTTTCAGCGCTCCGCGGCGTCTGGCATTCGCGACACGTCCCGCCGGCAGTCTCCCCCAAGAGTAAAGGGACCCGTTCTGCTCGCCGGACGCGGAGACGATCGAAACAAGAACCCCTACGGAGCTGACTTGCGCCCTCTGGCCTTATCAGTGCTTGCGGGGCCGGAGGCCGGCGGCTGACCGCGCAAAGCACGACGCACATGGGCGAGGGTGTCCTGAAGGCCATGGCGCTGGTGGATGAGCGCAAAGCGGCGTACAAACGGAACGGTGTCGACTACTATCGGCCATGGGTCTTTCTGCTGACGGACGGCGAGCCGCAGGGCGAACCGTCCGAACGCTTCGACGAAGCCCGGCAACGGGTGTACGCCGCGGAGAAGGCCAAGCAGGTGGCCTTCTTCGCCGTGGGCGTCGAGGGGGCCAATATGGAACGGTTGGCGCAACTGACGCCGCGGGCGCCAGCCAGGCTGGTTGGTTTGGACTTCGCCGGGATGTTCGTCTGGCTCTCGAAGAGTGCCCAGGCGGTCTCGCACTCCGAGACCAGCGACCAGGTGGCCTTGCCGCCGGCCGGATGGGCGAGCGTCTGATGGCGACCTGGCGCACTCTGGCCGCGTCGGTACGGGGCTCCGGGCACGAACGCCAGGGGCTGCCATGTCAGGATGCATACGCCTGGGACGTGTGGGACGTGGCCTCGGTGCCCGTGCTGGTCGCCGCCGTGGCCGATGGCGCCGGCACGGCCCTGCGCGGCGAACTGGGTGCAGCCGAGGCGGTTCGTGCCGCCGTGGCGGCCATGCGGCGGGACTTGGGCGGGGGACCGCCGACGTCGCTCGCAGCCTGGCATGACCTGCTGACTGCTGCGGTCGAGGAGGCTCGTCAGGCTGTCGATGCCGCCGCGGCTACGGCCAGCCTGCAGCCGCGCGACTTGGCCACGACGCTGATTCTCACTGCATGCACGCCGGAGGGTGTTTTTGCGGTCCAGGTGGGTGACGGTGCGGCGGTGGCGGGTGCGGCGGACGGCGCCTGGCACGCAGTGACCCGCCCTGTGGCTGGCGAGTACGCCAACGAAACCATCTTCCTGTGCAGCCCGCACGCGGTGGAGACGGCCCAGCGCGGCGCCTGGGAGGGGCCCGTGGCCGCCGTCGCGGCCTTCTCGGACGGCCTGCAACGGCTCGCGCTCAAACTGCCCGAGGGGGCGCCCCACGCCCCGTTCTTCGCCCCTCTGTGCCGATTCCTTGAGCGGTTGCCCGCGGCGGCGGACGGCCGACCCGCGCTGGAGGCGTTCCTCACCTCCCCCCGCTTGCGCGAGCGCAGCGACGACGACTGCACCCTGGTCCTGGCGTTGTGCCAGGCGGCGGAGAACGCGGTTGCGGCCCAGTGAGCACTGATCACTGGCACGCGACGCACGCCCGAGCCATCTGCCGGGCAGGTGCCTGGTTCGTAGTCCCGCGTTCACGCGGTCCTCATGGCCTGTGCGGTCTCGCTTGGGGGGCCTTGGCGGTGATGGTTACCGGGGGGTGAGATGGGCCGGACACTGTGGACCAGCCAGGGCGACGCATTCGATATCGAACCGCACCCCTTGGGAAGCGGGGGTGAGGCGCACGTCCATGCCATGAACGTAGAAACCACTGACGGGATACCGTTGGTGGCCAAACTCTACCATGCCGTGGATCCTGTTCGGGAGGCCAAGTTGCGGGCCATGTTGGCCAGTCCGCCTCTCGACCCCATGCGCAGCCGTTCGCGTGTGTCCATCGCCTGGCCGCTGGAGTTGGCCATGGACCGGCCGGACGGGGGTATGTGCGTGGGCTTCATCATGCCAAGGGTGAGCCAAGTCAGGCCCGCCTTCGTGGTGATGAACCCCAAGGACCGCCGTGAGCAGTGCTCCGGCTTCACCTGGCAGTACCTGCTGACGGCCGCCCGCAACCTGGCCGCCGCCATGAAAGGCGTGCATGCCAAGGGCTACGTGGTCGGCGACGTCAACGAGTCCAACCTGCTGGTGGCCGACGATGCGATCATCACCCTGGTGGACTGCGACTCGTTCCAGGTGCCCGGCGACGGGGGCGTACTCTTTCGTTGTCCGGTGGGCAAACCGGAGTTCACGTCTCCCGAGCTGCAGCGTGAGTTGGCCCAGGGCGCGCGTTTCGTCGACCTGGATCGGCAGGAGGTGCATGACCGCTTTGGCCTGGGCGTGTTGGTCTTCCAGTTCCTGATGGAAGGGACCCACCCGTTCCATGGCAGACTGGAGGGAGACAACGATCCGCCGCCCGTCGATGAGCGCATCCTGCGGGGCTGGTTCCCGTACGGAGGGAAGGCCGGTCCGCTGCGCCCCAAGCCGGTTGCGCCGCCCTTTGCACTGCTGCCGCCTGAGGTGGGTGAGCTGTTCCGTACCTGTTTCGAGGTGGGACATGCCCGGCCGGAGGATCGCCCCGCCGCCGCCACCTGGGTCGAGGTCCTCGACCGGGCGATGAAACGGACACGGACCTGTCCGGTCCAGCCCCTGCATGTGTTCGGCGCGCACTTGGCGGAGTGTCCGTGGTGCCAACGGGCCAGGCTGTTGGGCGGCAGGGATCCCTTCGCGGGATCGGCCCCTGCGGCGCCTCCACCAGCCGCCCGGCCGCGGCCGGCGTCCGCGCCGCCGTCTGTCGCTCCGGCCTCGGTCACGCCAACGCCAGCCCCAGCGCGGGCCCGAGGCCGTGGTCTCTGGCGCTGGGCTGCCGGGTTGCTGATCGCCGTGGCCACTGTGAGTGCGCTCGCTGTATACAGGCGCGGGCAGCCAGCGCGGGGGTTGGCGGCCAGGGAGCAGGCACAGGGCAATACCCCAACGTTGGGCCAGGCGTGGTTGGTCCCAGGGCTGGGCCTTGACCTGGCGCCGCTGGCGGCGGGGTCGTTCCAGATGGGCTCGGCCAACGATGGCAACAACAAGAAGCCGGTACACGGGGTAACGCTGTCGAAGCCGTTCTGGATGGGCCGGACCGAGGTGACGCAGGCGGAGTACGAGGCGATGGTGGGGACGAATCCGAGTA
>CAILKC010000407.1 GCA_903834675.1 uncultured Victivallales bacterium
CCCTAGGACCCTAGGACCCTAGGACCCTAGGACCCTAGGACCCTAGGACCCTAGGACCCTAGGACCTGAGTAGTCCCCGTCGGCAGTGAAAGCGGCGTCGACGGGCCGCGTCTGCGGCCCTCTGCCGCACGCAGTCCATATCGCGCGTCGGCCAGGTGGAGTGCGCGTGGCAAGGTCGCCGACGGCGACCGCAACACCGCGTTGGCTTGGCGCCTGTGCCATGCCCGACGGCGTGTGTTCTCGCGCCACCCGATACGGCAGACAGACCACGGGTTGTGGCGCCGCGCAGCCCGGTTTCTTGAAACAGCCCTGCCGTGGGTTCCTCTCCGTTGAATCCACTCCGTCACGAGCTATCCTTAGGGTCACACTGGGCACATTCTGGAGGCTACGGCAATGGCCCGTATCTGGCTCGAGGCGGAATCGTTTGGCACGCTCGGCGGCTGGGTCATCGATCAGCAGTCCGTCGAACCGATGGGTTCCGCGTACGTCATGGCTCATGGCATGGGTGTCCCCGTGGTCGATGCGGTGACTCAGGTGCTCATCCCTGAGACCGCTGCCTGGACGGTCTGGGTCCGTACTCGTGACTGGACGGCCGTGTGGGAACGGGGAACTCCCGCCGGCATCTTCCGGGTTTTGATCAACGGGCAGGCCCTGCCGACCACCCTCGGCACCAACGGGCCGCACTGGGCCTGGCAGAGGGCCGGCACGGTCGTCCTGGCAGCGGGAGAGGTCGGCGTCTCTCTGCACGACCTGACGGGCTTTAACGGGCGCTGCGATGCGCTCTATCTGACCACCGCTGCAGAGGACCATCCGCCGGACCGCGGTCCCGAGCTTGCCGCATTTCGCCAGCAGATGACGGGTGACGTCATCACCGATGATCCGGTGCTCTATGATCTGGCGGTTGCCGGAGGTGGGATGGCCGGGGTCTGCGCGGCGATTGCGGCGCTGCGGCAGGGATTGCGGGTGGTCCTGGTGCAGGACCGCGCCGTTCTGGGGGGGTGTAACAGCTCGGAGATCCGGGTGCCTTTGGGTGGGTTTGCCCATGCCGAGCCTTTTCCCAAGTTGGGCAATGTGGTCACGGAGATCGAGCCGGTTTTCGGCAGACCGGGGATCTTCCCTGCCGAGACCTACGAGGACGTGCGTAAAGCCAACGTGTTCAGGCTGCAGGCCGACAGCCAGTACCGTCTTGTGCTGAACGAGTCCGTGGTGGCCGTGGAAAGGGCAGGGGAAGCTCCCACCAGGATCTCTGCTTTCGTCGGACGGAATGCCCGGACGGGAACGACGACCCGTTACCGGGCTCGCTTCTTCGCCGACTGTACGGGGGATGCGGTGCTTGCACGCATGATGGGCGCAGAGACGATGTATGGACGCGAGTCCCGGTCGGATTTCGGCGAATCTCTGGCGCCGGAAAAGGGCGACAATCAAGTCATGGGAATGTCGGTGCTCTGGGCCTCGACGAAGGCGGTTGGCAGCGTTGGCTTCCCCGACATTGATTGGGGCATTCCGTTCAGCGAAGGCACGGCGTACTACGTCCGCAGCGGGGACTGGGAATGGGAGACGGGACAGTATCGCAATCAGGCCACGGCTGCGGAGGCGATCCGCGACTACGGGTTGATGGCCATCTTGGCGAACTGGTCTTTCCTCAAGAACCGGTCGAAGCGCAAGGCTGAATGGGCGTCGGATACGCTTGCCTGGATCACTCCTATCGGCGGCAAACGCGAGAGCTATCGGGTGGTGGGCGACTATGTGCTGTCACAGCGAGACATCGAGGAGCGGATCAGGCACGCCGACGCGACCGGGTCCATGACCTGGAGCCTGGATCTTCACTTTCCAGATCCAGAACATGGCGCGAAGTTTGCGGAGCCCTTTCGCTCCTGCGCCTACCATCGCGGCATCGAGAAGCCGTACCCCGTACCGTTTCGCTGCCTGTATGCGAGAGACGTGAGGAACTTATTCCTGGGCGGGCGCCACATCAGTGCCACGCACGTCGCGTTTTCCTGTTTGCGAGTGATGCGCACTCTGGGTATTCTTGGGGAGGTTATCGGTCTGGCTGCCGCCGTCTGTGCTCGCGAGGACATCGAGCCGCGGGACGTCTGCCAGACGCATTTCGACAAGCTGAAAGCGATGATGGAAAAGGGCGTTCCCGTCCCGACGTACCATGCGTATGAATGCGATGATTCAGAGACCTATCACTTCAAGGAACTCGGGCAGCTCAGCCTCGTGCCGTCGGCGGACAGCGCCAAGCGGTTTGCCGATCCCGAACTGCAGCGACGCATCGGCGCGCTCGGGGTGCAGCATAAGCATGTGCATCCGGGGCTCGACGCGAGCCCGCCGCGCTTCACGCCTCGGTGAGGCTCGGTGATGGGCGGGTGGGCCCGGCCGGAACCTGCGGCCTTGTCGCAGACGTTGCAGGTGAGAGAATCCTGGTTGATCTGGCCGGAAAAAGCGACGGTGGCACAAACCCTCGGAACGTGGAGACCAGCGGCATGAACGCCTTCTTGTGGAGATCGCAGGCGGTACTGCTCACACTCGCGGCCTGGGCCAGCGCGGCCCCAGCCAAGGCGGCGCCGCCGCAGGGTGAGCTGGCGCTGCCGACGGCGGCGGTGGTTTTTGCGCCGTTCGCCCGAGAGGACGGCGTGCCGGCGCCGGAGCTGCTGCGCCGGGTGCCGGAGACGCTGGTGCTGGCGGGCAAGCAGGCGAGCGGACGCAGGGCGACCTTTGACGCCCGCCGTGGCCTGGATTGCGCCCCGTTCTGCGGCACGGCGGTCGGCAACACCGCCTGGGTCTACCTGGCCTTCACGGCGGACGCCGCCGGGCCGACTACGTTCGGGTTCGGTGCGGATTGGTGGTACGAGGCCTACCTGGACGGCACCCTGATCTCCGAAACGCTCAGCCGCGAGGAGCAGGGCAACGAGGCCTGGCCGCCGAGCCTCCACGACTTCAGTGCCACGGTCGAGGTGGCCAAGGGCCCCCATGTGCTCGCGGTCCGCCTGCTGCGCGGTTCCGGCTCGGCGCTGCTGGCCGTCGGCGGACCGCTGGACCTGAGGAATCCGGCCCTCCGCACCGCCCCCAAGTCCGCCGGGGCGACGGCCGCGAGCGCCAGCGTCACCCAGGCCGGGTTCCGCGCAGGCCCGCCACCCGAAAAGAAGTGGAAGCTGGTCTGGAACGACGAATTCGACGGCGCCGCCCTGGATACCGTCAAGTGGAACGTGCAGCCGCAGAGCCCCTGGAACTGGCCGGACATCAAGACTGAACCCGCAGCGGCCAATATGGCGATGGACGGCAACGGCGCGCTGGTGCTGCAACTAACCCGGGACCCCGACGGCACGGTGCGTCACGCTGGCAGCATCAACAGCCGCTTCGAGCAAGCCTACGGCTACTTCGAAACGCGGGTGCAATTCTCGCGCCAGCCGGGCTGGTGGACGGCGGTCTGGATGGCCGGATACCCCTATGACTGCGGCGTAGATGCGTTTGTCAGCTCGCAGGAGTTCGACATCTTCGAAGACTTCTATAAGCCGAAGAAGCAGAATGACATCAGTCACTGCTACCACTGCAGTGTCAAGCTGGCCGTACTGGCCGGCGATCAGGGCAATGCCAAGGGAGTCGGCGAGGGCGCCATCCTGGCGAGCCCGAAACTGGGTCGCACCTCGAGCGGCCGCAAGGTGATCATGGAGAACTACGACGGCTGGCATACCGTCGGCTTCCAGTGGACGCCGCTCGAACACATCTTCTACGTGGATGGTCAGGAGACGCTGCGGCAGACGTACCTCGAGGTCCCGGTGACGAACGTGCCGCAGAAGGTGTGGATCAGCGCCTGCCTGAGGGCGCCGAAGACGAAGGAGGAGAAGCCGTTCTATGGCCGCCTGGAGGAGGCGCAATTTCCCGACCGGTTGGTGGTGGACTATGTCCGTGTCTACACCGAAGACACCGGCGCCAGGCCGCTGCCCCGGGTAACGCTGGCCGTCAAGGGGGCGGGACCCTTCAAGGAGGGCGAACCGCTGAGCTTCGACGTCACGGCGACGGTTCCAGGCGGCAAGGTGACCTCGCTGATGCTGTTCTCCATGGGCCGAATCCGGGCTGAGACGACGGTCGATGCCGCTACCGCGGAGACGACGTTCACGGTCAGCAACCTGTTTCCCGGCGTCACCAACACCGTCATCGCCATGGCCCGTGACGAGGTCGGCCTGGTCGGGCAGTCGGCGCCGCTGCGCTTGGAACTGATCACCGGAAAGGAGTACACCGGCACGCCGTGGCAGGGCAAGCCGCAGGCCATTCCCGGCACGGTCCAGGGCGGTTGCTACGACGAGGGTGGCAACGGCATCGCCTTCCGCAGCGCCGCGATGGGACCCAGCGATGCCCGACTCGAATACCGGAAAAGCGAGATTGGGGCGCTGCCCGAAGCGGTGGAAGTCGGCGGCGATTATGCCCAGTGGATTACCTACGACGTCGAGGTAGCCGCGGCCGGCGACTACGAGGTCGAGCTTTTCATGAATCGGCCGGATTACTCAAGCAAGGCTCTGGACCCCACGGCCAAGGTCCGGGATGAAGCCATTCGCCTCAACCTGGGCGAGATCAGCACGGTGGGTACGACTCTGTTGGAGTGGCAACTGGCGACCTCGTGGAATTCCGGCGCCGGCTGGCGGAGCCCGCAGAAGTCGCTGGGCAAGCAGACGGTCCGCCTCCCCGCCGGCCGGCACAAGCTGGTCCTGCTCTGCGACCAGGTCAGCGTCAAGTTCACCTTCTTCTGCAAGGCGGTGTTCACGCCGGCGCCGAAGCCGGGGGAATAGCGCGGCGTTCGTGCTGCTGGCAGACCGCGGAGGTAAGATGAGAACCGGGTGCGTTTGCGGCGTTGGGCTGGCGGCCATGTTGATCCTGCCACTGCGCGGTGCGGCGCCCGAGCCGCGCGGCGAGCGGGCCGTCTTCGCGATCTCCGACGCGGTCGTGGTCAAAGCCCCGCCGCGCTTTGGCGCTAATATCGCGCCGCCGCAAATGAGCCACTGGAACGACGAGCCCTGGCACAACCAGTGGTGGCTCCAACCCAATCCCAACCCGTTCACCGCCCAGACCAAGGGCTTCGCCACTGGCGGTTCCGCGGACTACCTCGAAGACCAGCCTGCCGCGCCGGGTGGCAAGGGCTGGGGCATTGGCTTCTACGACGTCTTCCGCGATGGCTACTTCGACGGCGGCGCGGTGGTTGTTTACCGCACCGAGAACGGCAAGACGACGGTGCTGCGCCAGGACCGGATCCGCGCTTTCAAGGCCGCCCGCGACGGCGAGAATCGCGTCTACTTCGAGTCGCCGGGTCCCGAGGTCAAGCCTGGCGACATGTACGTGCTGACCGTGGAGCGCAGGGAGATTCCACCCGGCAGCACCCGGACCATGGAGGGTCGGGGCTCGCCGCTGAACGGTTTTCAGCTCGAGCAGGAGCGCGAGAAGCGCCTGGTGGCGGCGGGGGTGAAGCTGGTGATCGCCGTGTCCGCGCCCCCCGGCGGTGGTGGCGGCTCGCTGGAACTGACCGTGCCCGCGGCGGTGACGGAGCCGGTGCGCGTCGGCTACTGGCTGCTGGCCGCGCAGCAGGCCGACTGGCCACGCCTGCGGCCAGGGGCGCCCTACACCTGCCGCCTCTGGCTGAAACAGAAGGGCATGGCCACGGGCAAGGTCGAGGTGCGGATCGCCTCGCTGAAGACCGAGAGGTTGACGGTGGGGACGGACTGGAAAGAGTATGCCATCGACCTCACCGGCGCCCCGCCCAAAGGGGCCGCGGAACGCTTCGACATCGGGGCTTTGGAGCCTGGGACGCTCTGGATTGATAACGTCACCCTCTGCGAGCAGGGCGCCACCCCGCCCTGGGCCTGGTACCCGGAGGTGATCGCGGCTCTGAAGGCATTCCGCCCGAGCGTGCTACGGCTTTGGACGTTGCAGGAGAACCGTGGTTTCGGCCGAGTCCTGGACCAGGCGCTCGGGCCGGTGCTGGAAAGCCACACGGTGTTCACCGAACAACAGGGCGCCAGGACCAGCGACGGCGTGGGGTTACACCGGCAACTGGAGCTCTGCGCGGCCGTGGGCGCCGACCCGTGGATCATCACCAGCACCATGTTCTCGCTGGCGGAGCAGCAGAACCTGATCGAGTACCTGGCGGGACCGGTCACATCCCCCTACGGCGCCAAACGCGCGGCCTGGGGCCGACGCGAGCCGTGGACCGAGGCCTTTGCCACCATCCATCTCGAGCTCGGTAACGAGACCTGGAATGGCATGTTCATCCCCCAGGGGTTCGCTGGTAAGCCGGACCTCTACGGCAGCTTCGCGGAGCTGGTCTTCTCGACCATGAAGGCCAGTCCCTACTTCAGAGCGGAGAAGTTCAGCTTCATCGTCAACGGCTGGGTTGCCCAAACCGATCGGCGTTGGAGTTACGGGGCGCGGGCGTTGCAGAACTGCCCAAGCGCCGATGCGGTGGACATCGCCTACTACACGGGCGGCTGGGACGCGGTGGGGCTGATCAAGGCGGCGGACGCGGACTCGGGCTGGCTCAACCTGCTGACCTACTACCACCGCATGCTGCGGCCACGGGCGCTGGCCTTCGATCAGGTTACCCAGGAGATAGCTCGGGAGCGCGGCCGCTCGGCGGTATCCATGGTCTACGAGGCCGGGCCGGGTTACACCCTCCCCGGACCGGGCAAGTTCAACCGCCAGGAGCAGGAGGAAGGCAAGTCCCTGGCGCAGGCGATCAACTCCTGCGATTCGTTCATGGCCAACCTCCGCGCCGGCTACGGGCCACAGGCGTTCTTCCTGTTCCGCAACGCGCACTATTGGTCCTCCCACAACCGCACCTGGGGCGAGCACCTCATCTGGAAGGCCCTGAAGCTGCGCAATACGCAACTCGAAGGCGACCTGATCACGGCCAGCGAGAAGGAGATGGTCTGGGTTGACCTGCCGGAGGCGGAGGCCGAGATCATGAGCCAGTCAAACAGCGCCGATGTGCGCAAGCGGACGTTTCCGGCCGAACCCAATGTGCCGCTGGTGCAGTGCTACCCGTTCCGGCAGGGCAAGCGCTATGCGTTCATGCTGATCTCGCGCCGCTTGCGGGGTGAGACGCCCGTCACCCTCGAACTGCCGTATTCGCCCCAAGCCGAGGTCAGGCTTTACCGGTTGACGGCCGACTCCCCGGCGGCGCACAACATCGACGCCGAGACGGTGACGGTCCAGGAAGAGACGCGGCATGACTTCGGGCCGCGCTACACGCTGCGCTTGCCGCCCCATGCCATCTACGTGCTGGTCAACCAGGCAAAGTAGTGGTTGGGAGCCGGACTGCCGCCGCGCAAAGGAGGAGGATCGAGAGGGTGGACATCCCGTGCAAGCGCTGCGGCGCCAGCAACCGATTCGCGCAACCCTACGTCTACAACGCCGGGTTTTCCGACCGCTGTTTCCTGTACAACGAAGCCGGGACTCTGACCCTGGTATGGTCGGTCGTGGATCCGGCTTTCGAAGCGCTGGTCGGACCGCTTGGTCCACGGACGTGGACGCGCAAGACGAAGGCCCAGTTCGAAGCCTGCCTGCCCCCGGCGCCGTCCGGCGGACGTTGGCGGTTCAAGAACCCGGCGCGCTGTGTCCAGTGTGGTGCGAAGATCCTGGAGCCCATGATGCGCTCGTCGGCGTATGTGATCTACGATGGCAGTCTCGATCTCGGGGATTGGGATCAGGGCAAGGGGCTTGCCTGCGTTCTCCGCCAATAAAGGAAGCGCACTGGCCATCCACACCCGTAAGGAGGCATGAGATGAGCACATTCCGCGAGGCAGGCTGGGTCTGGGAGGGGCACGGGTTCGACCCTGGGTTGGAGCCCTCTTCAGGCTGTGGGAGAAGGGCCGGATCAGCGGTTACAGCATCCTCGGCGGCTGCCTCATCGACATGCACCCACCCCAGGCCGAGTTCATCCGCGGGTTCATCGAGAAGCATGCGTGAGGGGCGAGGGGCAGAAGGCCGCCGGCCGACGGGTGGTGAGACCCTCACGGCACGCGGTCGTATAGTCTCGAGGCTCTTGCAGAACCCTCGGCTCACCAGCATCCCGCCTGGAGGTCGGCGGTCTCCGCCGTCTCTGGGGATACCGCGAACCTGCCCGGAACGGGCTTGGCATCGCGGGCTCCAGGGCCAGACGCGGTTCCATTCCGGTTCGCCCGGAACGTGGCGGACCGCCTGGA
>CAILKC010000408.1 GCA_903834675.1 uncultured Victivallales bacterium
GGGGATTCTGCCATTCGTCAGGGGTCTTTGGTCATTCGACATTCTGCGGTTCTCATACCAGCAAACCCCTACAGAGCTGACTTGCGCCCGATAGGACGTCAGTGTCTCTATTCCGCCGGGCGCCAGACGGGCGCCAGGCGTGGAGCAGCGGTCGGCCCGACCGTCCCCCAGCCCTGGAGCCGACGGTCCCCGCCGTATCCCCATCCAAAGACGGCGGAAGTCCTGCCCTCAGGCACGACGGCCCGCCGACCTCCACGCCCTGCGGGCGGAAGAGACGCTCAGGGACGGCATCTCTAATCCACCGCAGTCCAAACCGCCGCGCCCCTGCGGCTCTTCACCCCGCCGGTCCGAGCTTTTCTGCGGCCAGGCGCATGGCCTGCCGGGCCATGCTTTGGATGCCAGGGAAGCAGCCAGCTTCCTCGGTGGCCGTAATCATCAGGCGGAATCCCGGCAGGACGAACTGGCGATACCAGTCCAGTCCATCTTTACGCCAGAGTTTGCCGTAGGCACCCAAGGCCTGCATAAGGCGCTGGATGGCGGCGGTGTGCAGGAGTCGGTCCGGCGGTGGGGTGGCGCCGAGGTGTCGGACCTCCTGGCAGTACTGACGCCAGACGCGACGGCGCAGCTCGGGCGTGATCACCTTTTCCTGATACGAATCATAGAGCAGGGCTCCCAAGTCGTAAGCCGCGCAGCCCAGGCGCATGCCCTGGAAGTCGATGATGTAGGCCTGACCGTCCACGATCATCACGTTGGCGCTCTGCAGGTCGCGGTGTACCGGCACCAGCGGCTGCCGCAGGAGGCTGTCGCGGAGTTCGCAGTAATCGTGGGCCGCCGTGCCCCAGAGATCGGCGCGGCCAAGCAGCCGGTCCAGGATGTGTTCGCGGAAGTAGTCCCGTTCCCAATCATACAGGCCCTTGGTGAAGCCGCGTTGCAGGGGCAGTTCCTCGAGGCGCGCGGCTTGATCGCCGAGTACGTGCAGGCGAGCGACTTGCTGCACCACCTGGAAGAGACACTCGGCGGTATCGACCTCGTCGGTCTTCACCAACATGTGCTGGCCCAGGTCGCGCGACACCAGTTCGCAGGTATCCGCCAGGTGCAGTTGCACTTCCGGCACACGGATGCCGAGGCGTTTGAGGAAGTCGGCGATGGCGGCGAAGCCCGCATTCTCGCGGCGTTCGGGGTTGTAGGCGCACCAAATCCACGACTGCGTGTCGTCGGTCAGTCGGCAGTAGCGTCGGCCGCTGCCCTGTTTTTGCAGCGGGATAACGCGGGTGTCAGCCGGGTTCAGGTCCAGCGAGATGAAGACGCGCGGGTCGGGCTGGCGGCTTTCGTCCACGACTTTGGCGGGCGGGACATCGTCGCCCACAAAGATACCGTCGGCATAGAGCAGGGGCCGGGGCAGGCGGGTATGATCCCAGAGCACGACATTGTGAAGGTGGCTTCCCGCCGGCACGCCCAGGCCGCTGCCCAGGCCCAAGGCGCCCGTGCATTGCACGCCGCGGGCCTCCAGCTCAGCCCGCCGACGCGGCTGTTCGGCCTGGGCCTGCTGCAACCGCGGGTGAAAGCGCAGGGCGCAGTCCGCGATCTCGCCATGCGCCCGGATATACTGTTCCGCGGTTCCCAGGTCGGCCCAGTACGCATCTTCATCCACCGGCAAGCCGATGACCAGTTGACCCGCTTTGAGCGCCTGCTGGTAGGCGACGATAATTGACGGGGCCGCCTCTTCAGGCAGCCAATCCAAGGCCTCCCGGCGCAGGATATGCACACCGGCAAAGGTGTAGCGCCCACCCAGCGCCCCGCGGCGAAATTCGCTGACCCGGCCACCGGGTTCGATCTCCACCGTGCGCGGCCCCTTGCCTGGCACCAGCAGTACCGTGGCCAGCGCCCCGGACTCCAGGTGGCGGTCCACCAGTCGGCGCAGGTCGTAGTCCAGCACGATGTCGACGTTGTGAACCAGGATGTGTTCGGCATCAGGAAGCAGCCGCAGCCCGTAACGCAGGCCGCCGCCGGTGTCCAGCAGCGTGTCCTCCTGCGAAATCCGCAAGTCCCAGCCGTGTTGGCGCCCCAGCCGCGCCGCGGCCTCGTAGACCCGCTCCCCCTGGTACGAGACATTGACCGCCATGGTCTTGAGGCCGATGGCGCTCAACTGGCTGGCGGCCAGCTCCAGCAGCGGCACGCCGCAGAAGGGCACCAAGGCCTTGGGCCGGGTGAGCGTGGCCGGCCGCAGGCGCCGTCCCTCACCGGCCGCGAGAACGAAACCGCTGATGTTCACGGGAATGAACTCCACGCTGCACCCCAACCCGAAAACCCACCGGCGGCGCGGGGCCATCCGGCGGCGTCCCGCAGGGCAGTTAGGTTCTGCATCCTGGCCTACCGATCGAGCTAATATACCCGAGCCAGCGGCAATAGCAGCGGGGCGCCGCGCCGGAAGGCGTCATGGAACCCTCGACTTTTGGCCTCGTATTGACGTGACTACTCAGGTTACAACTCAGGTGCATTTCCCTACCCCAACGGGGTTGCGTCTTGGCACCATGGACGCAACCCCGTTGGGGTAGACTGGGTTGGCTGCCTTGCTCACCCAGGGTAGGCCGACGCGGCGGCCAAACCTGGGCTTGGGTACGCAGCCCCGTTGGGGCAGGATACGCAGTTGCACCTGAGTAGTTACGTATTGACCATGATATGCATACGCTAGGCGTCCAAACCTTGGTCCACCATTCCTGCCGAAACCCACGTGTGGTACCGGGCTTTGGGACCGGGAGTAGCATGGGCGTCCATTCCATGGTGTAACGCCACCTTAGATAGCAATGTGAAGCTAAAAGTCGAGGGTTGACCCCAAATAATTCACGCGGCGAGCAGCGCCTGATTTGCATCCTTTTGGCCTGGCCGGTATGGTTCGCGCCTGGCCGTTTCTGTGCGGGGTTCCATCTGCTGCCGAGGGTGTGCTTTCATGAGTGACTGTTCGTTGGCTGCGCATCTTGCCCACCATGGGATGGGCGAGGCGCAGGCGCAAAAATTAGCGCGCGAGGTAGAGGACACTCTGCCTGACGCAAGCGCAGCGCGGCGTTGGCGCGAGCTTGTGGCTCGCGTACTCGATCGGGCCCTGCCGTTCGAGGTGCAGCGCGTCATTTTCCGTCACGTCTACCGCGACTGGCCGACGGCGACGCAGGGCCCAC
>CAILKC010000409.1 GCA_903834675.1 uncultured Victivallales bacterium
CGCGCGGCCATACCAGCCCAGGGCAACGCCCTGGGAATAGGATAGTTATGGGTTTGAGCCCTGTAGGGGCGGCATACCGACAGTCCATGGGCACCGCGCGACCAGGTATGGCGCCCCTTCGGGGCTGAGAATCTGGGGTATGGAAGGTACCCAGGGCGTTGCCCTGGGCTGAGGGATGGCGCCCCTTCGGGGCTGAAGAGGCAGAGGCGAACCCGCGACTTCCGCGGCTGGGGGTACCGCCGCGAAACCGTAGCGGTGGGATGGCGGATCGAGATTGGAATCGAAATCGGGATCGAATCGACGGGGGGGACTCGGACACTCGCCGCTCGACCCACCACGGCGGGCAGGCCCTCGACCCTCTGCGGTTCTCAGACAAGCAAATCCCCTACGGAACTGACCTACGCCCTGGCGCCGCGTTTCTGCTTGCAGGGCGGCCGGGAGAGGCTATGCTGAGCGAATATGCTGGGCCTGTCCAAGGCTCGCCGCGGCCAGGTCGGCACAGCGGCTGGATGCACTGGAAGAGCGGGCTTCGGCGAATGCGTCGAGAGACAAGGAGAGTCTGGATGAAACGCAGTGTCTTGGCAGCCCTGTTGGTCATGTCCATGGTGGTCTCGGTCGTCTGTGCCCAGGAGAAACCCGCGGCCCAACCCGTTGCCCAACCCGTTGCCCAGCCCGCCGCAGCCGTGGCCGCGCCCGTGGTCCAGCCCGCCGCGCCCGCGGTCCAGCCTGCCGCGCCCGTCGGTGAGGACCTTCGCCAACAGGTCATGGAGCTGATGAAGCAGGTCAACACCCTGGAGCGCGAGGCCCGCAAGAACGACCCCACTCTGAATGCCAAGCTCGACGATCTCGAGAAGCAGCGTCGGCAGATCTTCATCCAGGCCAAGCCCGAACTGGAGGCGCTCTACGCGCAGCAGGATGTGATTCAGGAGAAGGCCAAGGCGATGTGGGGCAAGAACGCCAACCCAGGCAACAAGATGCGGCAGGGCGGCGCCGAAGCCAGGGCTGAGAAGAAGGCAGAGAAGGCGACGCAGAAGGCCGAGAAGGCAGCTCAGAAGGCCGAACAGAAGTAGCTCACAGGCAAGCACGGACGCGGCCGGGTTCGGGGGCGGACTGCCGCGTGCGGCCGGGGCCGAGACGTTGCTGGGGGTACCCAGCAGCCTCTCGGCCCTTTTCGTGACGCCTCAGCGCTTGGTCGGCGGCAAGACGCTGAACCCATGGCCGTCGGGGTCGCCGTCGGGGTCGCCGCCGAGGTCGGCATAGTCGGCGATATTGCCTTGTTCGATGAGGTTGTCCATCAACAGGCCCACGTCGGCCGCGATGGCGTTCAGGGTCTCCACCGTGGCGGCGCGATAGCAGTGCTCCGCAATGGCGCACTGGATACAGACCTCGGGACTAACCCCCTCTTCGTACATGAAGCGGGCGTAGTGGCCGAAGCAGTTGGGAATCTTCATCGTCTGCATACCTCCCCGGCGCTGACTCAACTTCGGGCCAAGCCCAGGGCCCTCACGCGGGCCCGATGGCTGCCGCGGCCTGCTTGCCGCGGATCAGTTCCACCACCGTGTTGACGCTCTTGAGAGTCTCGGAGGTGATGTCGGCCTGTTCGAACTTGACCTCGAACATCTCCTCGATGGCGACGATGAGTTCCAGCAGCAGAAAGGAGTCAACGCCGTATTCGGCCAGTTCGACGTCGTTCTGGATGTCTGCCGGGGCGATGTCGAGGAAGAGTCGCTCGACGATGAGTTCCTTCAGGCCTTGCTCCATCTCCGCCATGCGTCACATTCCTTTTCGAGCCCTGTCCCAGCGTTTCCCGCAGCCCATCGGCACCTGCAGCACCGGACAGGCCGCCTTGCGCACGACCTTCTCGGTGACCTTGCCGAACAACCCGGTTTCGAGGCCTGAATGGCCCCGCCGCCCCAGGACAATCAGGTCGGCGTCCTGCTCGTGGGCGAACTCAAGAATCTTCATATAGTCGCGGCCGATGCGGAAGTCAACCCGCAGATGGATTCCGACAATGGGTTCAGGGTTCCGGGTTCAGGGTTCAGCAGTGCCTCCGGCTGGGGCCGGACATACTGAACTGAGAACGGGTTTCAGGTTTCGGGGTCTGATATGCATGGCAACCGCCTCCATGTCCAGCCTGAACCCTGAACCCTGGTTCTCATACAAGCCCAGCCCCCGGCTTGGAGGCCGGGGGTACCGGAATGAGACTTGCGGTTTTACTTCGGTTTCGCTAATTCCTTCATCTGCTGGCGAATATCATCGAGTACCTGGGCGCCAGGCAGGCGAGCGGCCTCGGTGGTCTTGACATAGTCATCGAGCAGGACCTTGACGGCTTCACGGGCACGCTCGGCATCGGCCTCCGGCAGGTTCTGCACCTTCTTGCCGAGTTCCTTGATGAAGGCCAGGCCTTCGGTATCCGCCTGGTCCCAGGCTTCGCCGTGCTTGACGGCCCACTCGCGACTGACCTCGGTGAGGGTCTGCTGCAGGTCCGCGGGCAGGGCCTCCCACTTGGCCTTGTTCATGACCACGAACATGGCCGTAGTGTAGCCGATGCTCGGGAGGGGGGTGATGGACTCGATCACCTCGCCCAGGCGCCAGCCTTTGAGGGTTTCGAGGGGGCACAGAGTGGCGTCCACGACGCCCTTGCGCAGGGCTTCGTAGATTTCATTCTGGGGCATGCCGACCGCGCTACCGCCGAGTTTTTCGACGATCTTGCCCGACAGGCCAGTGGCGCGGACCTTGAGGCCCTTCATATCAGCGAGGGTTGCGACCGGCTTGCGGGTGGCGATGACGCCCGGGCCTTGAGCGTGGACGTAGAGCACATGCACATCCTCGACCTCCTTGGGGTTGTACTTGGTGATGACGGCGTTGGCAATGGTGGTGGCAGTCTTGCCGTCAGGGTAGCCCAGGGGCAGGTCGAGGCCTTCCAGCAGGGGAAACCGTCCCCGGGTGTAGGCAAAACAGCTCATGCCGATGTCGGCCACGCCCTGCACCACTCCGTCATAGGTCTTCGTGGGTTCCAGGAGGGATCCGCCGACTTGGATGGCGATCTTGATGCGGCCCTGGGTCCGGGATTCGACCTCCTTAGCCCAGGCTTCTCCCGCCTTGCATTGGCTATGGGTAGCCGGGAAGACGATGCTGTAGTTGAAGGAGTAGGTCTTGGCGGGTTCTGCCGGGGCCTGGGGACCGCCGCGGGGACCGCTGCGGTCGTCGGGCGGCTTGGCCTTGCCGCAGCCCGCGGCCAGGACCGCGAACGCGGCGGTGATCCCAGCCAGGATGCGGGCGGCATGGAGAAGACAGCGAACCATGGGGGGGCGCTCCTCTTGCTATGGATGTGTAGAGGGACGTTCCGTGTCGTCGGCGAGACACGGTATCGGTAACGGATTCAGGGTCAGACGGCAAGGAGATTTCGTGATGTGAGCCGCAGCCCGCGGCCACGCCGCCCAGGTCATACCCGGCTCCGGAGGAACTGTACCGCGGTGCGGATATCGGCTTCAGGATTGGCCCCGACCTCGCGCTCGATAGTGAGGTAGCCGCGGTAGCCGCTGGTCTCGAGGGCCTCGAGATAGCGCTCCCAGTCGACCGCGCCCTGGCCGAGGGGGAGTTCGTTGAACAGTTCGCCGAGGTTGAGGCCCTCGACGCCGCCTTCGGCGAAGGCGTTATAGACCTTGACCGGATCGCAGGGCTTGTACTGCACGCCGTCCTTGGCATGGGTGTGGACGATGTGTCCAGCCAGGGTGTGGACAGCCTGCACCGGATCGTCATTCAGGACCATAATGAGGTTGGCCGGGTCGAGGTTGACGCCGATGCCTCTGGAGCCGACATCGTCCAGGAAGCGCTTCAGGCAGGTGGCCGGCTCGGGTCCGGTTTCGATGGCGAAGGTGACGCCACGCGGCACGGCGTATGCCCCCAGTTCCTGGCACACGGCGAGCTGATTGCGGTAGATGGGAGAACGCGGGTCCGCGGGGATGACGCCGATATGCGTGGTGACGACCGTGGCGCCGAGTTCCACCGCCAGGTCGACAATGGCCTGGCTGCGCCGGATCTTGGTCGGGTTCTCGGCGGGGATCTGGAAGCCATGGCCGCCCAGGTCGCCGCAGAGGGCGCTGATCTCGAGGCCGCACTCGGCGACCAAGGCTTTGAACTGGGTGCGGGCCTGGGCGTCCAGCGCTTCGGCCTGCATGGCTCCGGCCACGACGTAGACCTGCATGCCATCGGCCCCGACCTCACGGGTTTTCCGTACGCCCTCTGGAATGGGCAGGCGAAACGAGTCGACCATGACGCCGATTTTGAACCTGGCCATCGCGCGCTCCTGTTGCATAGGCTAAGCAGGGGCTTGGGCTTGCAGTCGCTGAACCAACTCCACTGTTGCGGCCACCAGTCGGTCACCTGCCCCCGGCTCGAAGAAGCTCAGCCGCGCCTCGTAACCCGTCGCCTCGGGGGTGGGAATATATCCTTGCAGTTCGCCGTTTGCCAAGCTCACCACAAAGGCGCGCGGCACGGCGGCTTTCAGCTTGAGTGCATACTCCACGAAGCACTCCCCCGGCCAGCCCGCCAGCCAGGCATCGCCGATCTTGAGCACCTGCACTTCGACCGGATTGTACTCACGTTGCAGCGCCGCGGTTTGGCCGGCTTCCTGGGCACGGGCCAGGGCGAGGCGCTCTTCGGCGCCAAAGACCGTGCATTCGGCGGTGCGCAGGGGCCCGTGCGCCGCCTGGTTCTGGCGCAGACCGTCGAACTCGGCCAGCGCGGCACGCAGCTCCGCTTCCGCTTCGGCCACCGTGCAGAACTGCCGGGGCGGCAACTCGACGCGGCAGGTGGCGCCGTCGAGGGGCAGGGAGGTGCGGAAGTCGGCCTCGGTAAGCCGGTCGAGGGCAGCGCGAACCTGGCGCCCGAGCAGGGAGCCCAGGCGCTCGGCTTCGGCGAAGGTCTGGCCCTGTACGTGGTAGCGCGGGCTGAGGTTGCCGGAGGGGCCGTTGTGATAGAGCACATGCAGGCCGGGGAAGGCGGATTCGAGCCCCTGGCGGGTGTAGTGCGGGAAGTCTGAACTGACCAGCCGGGAGTCCTCATGCAGCACGGTCGGATGCATGCTATACACCAGTTGCAGGGCCAGCGGCGTGTGGTCGGAGGCCCGGCGCGCCAGGAGCAGTCCCACCTCGGGGTCGCGTTTACCGTCCGGGCTCAGGCGGTTGCCGCCGACGCCGGTGCTGTGGGCGCTGGTCACGGCCAGTTCAGCCGGCTGGGCACTGGCGACCGCGGCACAGCCCGCCTCGATGATGCCATGCTGGAACTCTGCCATGTACCCCGGGTCGGGGGCCGACACGGTCGGGTCTTCCCGCCAGGAGAGCATCGCGGCGGTGACCGGTCCGGAATGCGTGTGGGTGGCGCTGATGAGGATGCGCTCCGGCGCCAGGCCGGTGCGCCGGGCGATGGCGTCGCGGCAGAAGCGGGCCGTGCGGTGATGGATGAACAGAATGTCGACGGCGAGGCTGAGGACCGCGTGTCCCCCGTCCTCGAGGTACAGCGCCGTGGCCCAGAGCGGGTCATGAATACCGGTCGATACCCGCGGTACGTGGGGGTAACCGACCAGAAACAGCGGGCTGCGGTTCGAGAGGTCCCAGCGTCCCACTCCGGCGGCGAGGCTCATGGCTACTCCTTCAGTCGCTAGAGGCGCTTGCAGAACCCTCGGCTTCGCCAGCATCCCGCCTGGAGTCGGCGGTCCGCTCGGGCGTAGCCAGGACAGCCGCCCTACCTGGGGATACCGCGAACCCGCCCTGAACGGGCGTGGCATCGCGGGCTCCAAGGCCAGACGCGGGGGGTTCTGCAAGAGCCTCGCTATAGCGGAGATCCAGGTGCGTGGTCAGGCCCAGTTCGTCGCGCTGCCGCCAGCGGTACTCGGCGGCTGGCAGTTCCTCGGTGAAGGTCTTGAAGAGCTCGTGATAGCGAGCCCGAAAGGTCAGTGAGTTGCGGGCGATGTTACGGCGGTAGTCCTTCTGACCGCTGGCGGCGGTGGTAATGCCTTCAAAATGGTACATTTCCACGGCTGGGGTATAGACCACTTCGAAGCCCGCCAGCCGGGCGCGGATGCAGAGGTCGAGGTCTTCGTACTGGACGGGGTGGAAGCACTCGTCGAGGGCGCCGATGTGGTGGCGCAGGTCGGTGCGCATCATCCAGCAAGCGCTGATCATGGACCAGGTTGACCAAGGGGTCCGGTAGCGCGGGTCATGGCGCGGGCTGCCGCGCCCGCGGAAGGCGATCCGGCCCAGGCGGCTGATGCTGACCCCGGCGCACTGGATCGGGTGGGGCTCGTAGGGGTAGATGAGCTTAGGCCCG
This sequence comes from uncultured Victivallales bacterium, assembly GCA_903834675.1. Next base: position 6,331 of record CAILKC010000409.1, read on the forward strand.
ACGATGCCGGCCTGGGGGCGGTCGCGGAACACGGCCGCGAGCTGCGCTAGCCAGGTAGGCGTACACACCACGGCGTCGTTATCGAGAAAGACCGTGTAGGTGGAGCGAATGCGTTGCCAGGCCTCGTTGCGCGCCAGGGAACAGCCCTTGTTCTCCAGATTCCGCCAGGTGGTCAGCTCGATGCCGGCCGCGCGGCAGCGCGGGACCATCTCCGCCAGCAGCGCCGGAGTCTCGTCCGCCGAGGCGTTATCGACGAGGAACAGCTCCGCCGGCAGCACCGCGGCATTCAGGATGCTCTCAAGGCAGTAACGCGTGAACGGCGCGCCGTTATGGGCGAGGATGACCAGGGCACAGTCGACAGGCATCATGAAGGCGCGATCTCCTTGGGCGCAAACGGGCGACGGGAACTCCCGCCGCGCCGGTACCTCGGCCTCGGGCGCGGAGCCGCCAGACGGGCCCGTGAGTCCGACCTGCTTACGAGTACACCGGTCGAGAAAAAGACGAGCCGCGCGCCACTCTCATTGGTCCGCTGCCCCCGCTTTACTTCGCACTGCCGGCGCGAACTCCGCGGTCACCGGTAGGTGATCAGAGAGGACGTCCGGCAGCACGGTGTGGCGCACGAAGCGCAGGTGCTGGGAGGCCAGGATCCAGTCGATGCGCCTGCGGCTGGCCGGATGGGTATGGGTCGTGGCCGCGGTTGCCTCCAGCTCGAAGGTATGCAGCCCCAGCCCTGACATCAGCTCGGCCATGGCCGGCTCCCGACGCGGGGTGCTATTGAAGTCGCCCATGATAATCAGCGGCAGGGCCTCCACGGCCAGTTCCAGGCTCAACTCGCGCAGTTGGGCCTGGCGGCTTCGGGCCCTGAGAAAATCCAGGTGCAGGGAGATCACGCGGACGGCGCCGCCGGGCACCGCCGCCCAGGGGAGGACCGCCGAGACCCAGCCTTTGGGGAAGGTCGGGGGGGTCGGTCCGAAGGTGCCACCACAACCCTCGCGGAGATCGCCCGAGGCCAGGATGGCCGTGCCGTAGGACAGACCCAGGCCCTGCACGTGGTGCATCTGGATGTACCCGGCATATCCCGCTTGCCGGGCCAGGAAGTCCACGTGGTTGAAGCGCCCGCTCCAGATCGCCTTTCCATCGGCCTCCTGCAGGGCCACCACATGCGGGCGCTGCCGGAGCAGGAGCGCCGCCACGCGTAGGAGCTGCAACTCGGCCCGGCTCCGGCGCATCAGGCGCTGGACCAGTTGGTTGCCGCGTCCGTGAGCCAGGTTCAGGGTCAGGACCCGCAGGATATCGTGTGGGCCTAGCGCCCGTGGTGGCGTCAGGCTCTGGATGTCTACCGCGCGCCGACGTGGATTTCGCCCGGGTTGATCCTGGGTCTCGCCCGTCCGCTGGCGCGCCTGGGGCGGCGGGTGGGCGAGGGTGCGACCGGTCACAAGGTGATCTCGACGGCGGCCAGGGAGTGCTTCGGAAGCTGGAGCGTCCAGCCTTTTTCGGTTCGCGTGCTGGGCGGCATCCAGAGGCGCACCGCGTCCTCGCGGCCGAGGTTGTTGGCCCACGGCGATAGGCCGGTCAGGAGCCAGACCTGCGCCTGCGAGGTCACCTTGAGTTCCCCGCCGGAGACCCCCAGGGTCACGGTCTGGTCGCGGTCGACGTTGGTGTTGACCAGCATCACGGCCACGCGGCCATCCTTACGGCGCGCCGCCTGGGCGCTGAGGTCAGGCACCGCCGCGTAGTTGGCGGGCGTCATCTCGCGCACGCTGAAGAGGCGGTAGTAGGCCTTGCCCGCGACCGCGTCTGGCCCGCCCGTGCGGCCGCTGCGCCGGGCCGTGATGACCAGCTTCTCGGCGTCGACCGGGGCGTGGTAGTCGACCAGTACCTCGGTCCAGTCGGTGGAGCCCAGCACCGCGTGACTCCGGCTGACCGGCTTGACGCTGGCGCCGCTGCCGCCGTCGCCGATGTCGAAGTACGCGCCACTGTTGCCGGTCATATCGTCGGTCTTGAGCATGCCGCGAACGCGATACCAGGCGTCGGCCTTGGCTGGTAGGACGAGGGTGGCATGCTGGTAATCGATGTCCTTGCCCGGGAACTCGACCACCAGGAGCGTCCCTTTGGCCCGCTGCGGGACGCTCGGCAGCGACTGGACCACCCAAGCAGGGCTCGGGGAGAGCAGTTCGGCGGTTTCGGTGAGTTCGACTCGCGCCGGGCCGCTGCGCGGGAGCACCTCGGCCGCGCCCGCGAAGCTCCAACTGTCGCACGTGACGGTGGCGTCCAGGCGGGTGTCTCCAAAATGCTGAGCGTAGAGTTCGTAGACCATGGCCATCGCCTGGCGGCGGAGCGGTTCCTTCTGATGGACGTAGCCTTGGATCATACCCCAGTCGCCATTGGCAAAACCGCGGGCGGCGGCGCTGGCGATGTGCTGGCGTGGGTCCAGTAGCACGCGCAGCAGTTCGGCCTGGCCGAGGGCGGCCGCCAGGGTGTGTCGGTAGGGGACGGGCTGCTCCTGCACGTAATCGTTGCCCAGGTCGGTGATGACCCAGGAGAGGTCCGTGCGACCGCAGGTCTCCTCAACCAGGGCATTGAGGCGTTCCCAGAAGGCTTGCGCCTGGGCGCCGACGGCGAGGCTTGCTTGCAGCAGGGGGCGCGACTGCTCCGGCGAGGCTTCCCCTTGCCAGCGCGGCAGCACGAATGCGGTCACGGCGAAGTCCATGCGGTCGCCGATTTTCTCCAGCACCGGCAGGTTCCAGGTCTCAACGCTGGCCGGCACCGCCGCGCCGAGGCGTACCTTCGGGTCCACGGCCTTCATGGCGGCACGGTAGCGCGCATAGTGCTCGGCATACTGGTCGGGCGAGAGGCGTTGGCGGACAGGGCTTCCCGCGGCGGGGGCATGATCACCATGCCAGGCTGCCGCGTCATACTCAAACCAGACCACGCCGTAGGGGGGCGCGTGGCCATCCGCGGCGCGCACGGCGGCCCAGTCGGTGCCGCCGTTTGGGTTGCTGCCGTTGTTGGGCGCGTTGAGATACTCGACCAGGTCGGCGGCGTCCTTCTCGGTGCCCCAGTAGGCCGCCACGGTGATGCAGGCGACGCTCCCGCTTGCCTGGCACCAGGTCATGAACTCCGGTAGGCCAAAGGCCTGTTGCGGGCGGCGGTCGACCGGTCCCACGGTCTCCTTCCAGTTCCAGGCATGGCTGGCACAACCCCCCGGCCAGCGCGACAGGCTCAGCCCGCAGGCCTTGGCGGCACTGACGTACTCGCTGACGGCGGTGCGGGCGCCTGGGTCCCAGATGCCGGCGCCCCGGTCGCGATACAAGGCACTGCCGTCCTGAAACGCCACCTGGTTGGCGCCAAACAGCAGCCGGTTCACCGGTCCCAACTCGCGGTCGAGACAGACGGTCACGGTGGCCTGCTTCTGGCCATACAGGACCTGAGCGCAGCACAGCGCGAACACCATCATAGCGGTACGTCTCATCGCAGCTCTCCGTGGTTCTTGTCGGCGAATGGCACGTTAATAATGAATCTAGCGCCTGCGGGCGCAAATGCCTAGCGGCCGCCGGCTCATCCGTCTGCAAGAACTCAGAGACGGCGGAAGCCCCGGCAAAGCCGGTGCGGACCGCCGACCTCCAGGCGGTCCGCCACGTTCCGGGCGAACCGGAATGGAACCGCGTCCGGCCCTGGAGCCCGCGATGCCCAGCCCGTTCCGGGCAGGTTCGCGGTATCCCCACCGGCCCTGGAGCCCGCGATGCCCAGCCCGTTCCGGGCAGGTTCGCGGTATCCCCACCGGCCCTGGAGCCC
>CAILKC010000410.1 GCA_903834675.1 uncultured Victivallales bacterium
GCATTTCCCTGCCCCAACGGGGCTGTGGCTCAGAGCCCAGGGTTGCGGCCATGGTGCTGCTACCCTGGGTCAAATGTGGTCATGGCCTCCTACCCCAAGGGGGTTGCGTCTTGGCCCCATGACGCAACCCCGTTGGGGTAGACTGGGTTTGCTGCCTTGCTCACCCAGGGTAGGCCGACGCAGCGGCCAACCCTGGGCTTGGGGACGCAGCCCCGTTGGGGCAGGATACGCAGCAGTCACGTCGACGGTAACATGTCCGGAGACGACGATCCTGTCGTCGAGCCTGTAGGGGCAGGGAAACGGGTACGCGCCCCAGAGTTGCTCCTCGGAACGAAGGCCTCTGACGATGACGTGTTCTTCGCCGCCGCTGATTCTCGTCACCATGATCCCTCGAAATGCAGGTTGGTGTGAGCGCGGCCAGGGCGGGGTGCCCTACGCGACCACCCGTACCGGAATCCACTGGCGCACCGAGTTGATCAGGTGTACCGCCTCGACCCCCGGCAGCTCCTCCCGGCGCAGGACACGCTCGCGGATCTCGCCGCGCTCAAGCAACTCCTGGCGGAAAGACCCCGGCAACAGCCCACACTCGCGCGGCGGCGTCCAGAGAGCCCCGCCCTGCGCGTAGACCAGGTTGGCCACGCACGACTCGGTCATCTCGCCCCGCTCATTCCAGAGCAGGACATCGTCGCAGTCCGGGCGCGACCGCCGGGCGCGATCATAGACCTCCCGTCGGGTGGTCTTGTGGTACAGGAACGGACTGCTGGAGTCCACCGGCTCGGTATGCACCGCCACCCGCAGGACCGCTCCCGTGGGCGCTGCCAGGTCCTGGGCCTCGACGGTCAGCGTCCCGTCCAGGCTAAGCAGCAGCCGCACTTTGCAGCGCCCGGCCTGCTGCCGACGCAGGGCCTCGAGACGCTCCCGCACCGCCGTCTCGTCAAGGGTGAAGCGAAAGTAGCCGGCCGACTCCCGCAGACGAGCCAGATGCCGCTCCAGCAGGAAGTACTCCCCCCGCTCCAGAAGCAGCGACTCCAGCAGCCTGAATTCCGGCTGCGTCTCATGCAGAAAACGCGCCTTGTCCAGGCATTCGTCATACTCTCCTTCAGCGGTCGAATCGTAGGTGATCCCACCCCCGACGTTGAACACCGCCTTGCCGGCCGCGGTGTCCAGCAGCACCGTGCGAATGGCGACGTTGAAAATGCCCGTGCCATCCGGTGCCAGGAAGCCGATGGCGCCCGTGTAGACCTGACGCGGAAAGGGCTCGACCTCCCGGATGATCTGCATGGTGCGTATCTTGGGGGCACCGGTGACGGAACCGCAGGGAAAAAGCGCTGCCATGATCTCGCACCAGCCCACGCCTGGCCGCCCCGTGGCCTGCACCGTCGAGGTCATCTGCAAGACGTGCTCAAGCCGCTCCACCGCGAACAGGCGATGCACGTGAACCGTGCCGGGCAGAGCCAGGCGCCCAAGATCGTTGCGCAGCAAGTCCACAATCATCACATTCTCGGCCCGATTCTTCGCCGAAGTGGCCAGTTCGTGCGCCCGGACCCGGTCCTCGGCGCACCAGCGACCGCGCCGCAGAGTCCCCTTCATGGGCCGCGTGGTCAGACGATCGCCGTGGCGCTCGACGAATAGTTCCGGCGAGGCACACAGCAGGCGGAAACGCCCCATATTGAGGTAGGCGCAGTACGCCGCCCGCTGAGCCTGACACAGACGCAGGAACCAGGCCCGATCATCCCCCGCGAACTCGGCTTCCATCGGGAAGGTGTAGTTGACCTGGTAGGTGTCCCCGGCCTCGATGTAGCGCCGAACGCGCTGCACGGCCGCGGCATACTCCCGCGGTTCAACCCGCGGCGTCCAGGCCGCGACCCTGGTAGCGGCGCCGCCCGTCGGCCAGGCGGGCAGCGGCTGACACCGGTCGAACACGGCAGCCCAGGCCAGGGGAAAAGCCGACCCCGTCTGCACGGCAAAAGCCGGGTCAAATGCTGGCGCCGCTTCGTAAGCCAGAACCAGGGCCACCCAATGCCCCTCTGCCGCCGCCCGCTCGGCGCTGCGAATCAGTGGCAGCACCTCGCTCAGACGCCAGGCCTCATGCACCGCCAGCGGCGCCCGCAACGCCAGCGACCAGCCCGCGATCTCCGGATCAAAAGACTGGAAAACTGCCTCGATATCCGCGCTGGTTGCCATCGTCACGCCCATACTTTCTGCCCCGTTGGGATTCCTCCACTGTACCGCGGTGGCCCTGTGGATCAAGGATCGGCCCTGCCGAGCCAGGGCGGTTTCGTTTCCCGGCGCCGCGAGTTGCGTTGCGGTAAGGGGGCTGTCCTTGAGATGCCAACCCTGTGGGAATCAACGTCTTGAAAGTGTACTGTAGAGCGGCGCGTGGTTCGAACGGGGTTCCCGCGGCGCGCGCTCTAACCAGCGGCGGCCATTCCAGGCCGCCACCTCAAGGAGGACGTCGCATGGCCATACTTGCGGGATGTATCACCGGCTTTGTCGTCTGGTTTGTGCTGCGCTACATCGCCACCAGCTTCTACACAGTTGATCAGAATGAACGAGCGGTAAAGACCGTGCTGGGCCGCGCCGTCCGCCTGGGCCATCTCACCACCCTGGATGACCCGCTCGCTGAAACGTTGGTCGGCAGCGAGCGCGAACGCTACGCCTGTCCGCAGGTCGAGGTCATCATGCCTGGCGGTCCGTACTTCCGCTGGCCTTGGGAGGAAATCCACAAGGTCTCCGTGGCCACCGAGACGGTAAACATGGCCTGGGACCCCGACTCGCGCGCCGCCAACCAGAGCCACACGTTGCTGGAGGCCGTCACCAAGGACCAGCTCAACACAGGGCTGACTGGCCAAATCCGCTTCCGAGTCTGCGAGCGCAATCTGTATGCCTACCTCTTCGGCGTCCAGAACCCCATGGCGCACGTGGTGGGGTACTTCGTCTCGGTCTTGCGCGAACGCATTGCCACCTTCGCCGCTCCTGCCACCGGCGCCGCAGCCGGGGGCAGCACCGAGGCCACCGCTGTCCAGGGGGTGTCCATCAACGATCTGCGCAAGAACCTGCGCGACCTGAACAGCCACATGGACGAGGAGTGCCGCTGCTCAGCCGCACGCTACGGCATCGTGCTGGAGGCTTCGCTGATCACCGGGATCGACCCGCCGCCCGAGGTCGAATCTGCCCTGGCCGCCATCAATACGGCCTACAACCAGGTGTCTTCCGACATCAGCCTCGCCCAGGCCGCCGCAGACCAGCGCATCGTGCTTTCCCGCCGGGCCGTGGAAGTGGAGACCCTCAAAGCCGAGGCCGAAGTGCAGCCGCTGCTCTGCCTGGCCGAGCAGTTGGATGAGTTGCGCAAGAACGGCTCGGAGGTACTGGCGGCCTACGTGCGCAACGTCCGGCTGGTCCTGTTCCGTCAGTCTACCCAGGCCATCATGGAGGTGAAGCCATGACCCCGCCTCTCTTCCTCGTCGCCGCCCTGGTGACCTTCTTTGCCTGCCTCATCGGCGTGCCAACCCTGCTTGGTTTGGCGCGTCTCCTGGGTCTGTACGACATCGTGGAAGAACGTCGCTGCCACGTCTATGTCCTCTTTGGCAGCGTCATTGACACCATCACCGAGCCCGGGCTGTATGTGCTCTTCCCCCGCATGGGTTGGCGCGCTTTCCTGGTTAAGTGGCTCGGCCGCTGCCACGTCATTGACATGCGCCTTGACCAGACCTACCTGCGCAGCCAGCCGGTGAACTCGGAGGAAGGGGCGCCCATGGGCATCGGCATGTGGTACGAGATGTACATCAGCGACCCGGTCGCCTATCTCTTCCGCAATGCCGA
>CAILKC010000411.1 GCA_903834675.1 uncultured Victivallales bacterium
CATCGATTCGGACAACCCACCGGTTACCGAGCCCCCCGTGATGCCGCTGCCTCAGCGTCTTTCGGCCCTGTTGCAGCGCGCCGCCGGGGATAGAGCGCTCGCCCAGATGCTGGATCTGATCGGCGTCAGCCACCCCGCCGTCCGCCTGGCCCGCGGCACGGCCTGGGCCGGGCTGCTCGAGGTCCCTGTTGGCAGCGACGCCACCCTCGAAATCCGCGAACGCAACGCCGCCGGCGCCGACCTGACCGTCATCGGGCGCGTCACCGTGCGGGCTGGCCAGCCTGTCCTCCTGCCGGCGCCCGGCCCCCTCGTGGTGGTACCGGACCCGACTGCCACCGGTGACCTCAACGTCAAACTGCGCTGGGCCACCTCGGACGAACTGCGCCGGGAACCGTCTGCCGGCGTCGTGCTCTGGCGGGTCGACAAGGCGCTGGCCGAGGCGCAGGGCTTCGACGCCACCCCGCCGACCGCCACGGCCCTCGCCGCACTGGCTGCCGCCCAGCCGGGCGAGGCCAAACAGGTATCCCCAGGGCCGATCTCCGCCTCGAAGCTCTTCTTTGACTACAATGTCGCCCTTTTTGACCCGGCGGACTACGGCGATCCCACCACCCACTTCTTCACCGATGACAACGACCGCGCCCGGCCCGGCGGCACAGCACTGCCGGAAGGCACCCGCGTCTATTACTTTGCCGCCGCGGTGGACCTGCTGGGCCGACCCGGCCTGGTGTCGGTCGGCGTCCCGGCCGTGTTCTGCCATCGCCTGCCGCCGCCCTTGCCGTCACGCTTTACCGTGAGCAACGCCGGCACGCTCGCCGTGGGCCAGTATTTCGACGTGAGCTGGCTGCAGAACACCGTCGGCGCGGACATCTCCACCAGCCGCTACGAAATCTTCCGCGGTGACGACCTTGCTTTCCACGGCAAAGCGATGAACGGCGAGTTGGACCTGGAGGCCGATCCCATCGACCCGGCGGCGCCGACGGCAATCCAACGCGTGGGCGTCGTCATCGACCCCGCTCTCGATCCGGCGGAGACGCTGGCGTTCACCGACACCGGCGTCTCGGCCAACGAGGCGAATTTCGGCAGGACCTGGTGGTTCGCGATCCGCGCGGTGCATGAGGGCCCGCCCGGGTGCGGTGAGGTCGCCTCCACTCTCAGCCCGCCCGTCTTCGCTGCCTTGCGCCAACGCCAGGGGCCCGAGGCCCCGAATGCCAACCAGATCGACACCGGCGACGATTGCTGGCGCACCCTGCGGGTCGCCTGCATTAAGGCAGACGAGGCTACCGAGGTGGTCTCGACCGAGGCGCTCGATCCCTCGGTGGCCCAGTTCCGCGCCCGCTGTGAGCGCCGCACCCACGCCATCAGCGCGGCCGAATTCCGGGTCATCGATCGCGTTACCAGCGTAGAGCTCGTGGCTACGGTGCGCGCCGAGTTCGCCGAGGGCGAGGACGCGGTCGAATTCGCCTTCACCCAGCCGCTGGTCAACGCGGACAGAGTGATCGAGGTCCAGTGCCGGGCGGTGGCCTTCGACGGGTCGCTCAGTCGTTGGGCGGCGGGACACCTCGGCTCACGCGCGCCGGGAGTGCGGACAGCAAACCACTACATGCGCCACTCCTTCCGCGCGGATTGCATCGTCGAGTCCGAACGCGTCGCCCACCTCGAGGAGGCCACGCGCCTCGGTCGGGCGCCCGACGAGCTGTGGAACAGCCTCGGCGACCTGCAGCCGGGCGAGTGCGACACGACCCGCGCGCTGCTGACCGTGTCGCCCGACAGCGGCCGGATTCTGCCGATCCGGATCCGATTGTTCCCTACCCCGGGCACCGCCGAGTACCGAATCTACCGGCGCATTGACGAGGGTGAACTGAGTCTGACGGCGCAAGGGTTGACCGACCCTGTGCTCCCGGGCGCGGCGGTCGAGCGTTTCGATGACGCCCCACCGGTGACCGCCTGCACGGTCAGCTACTACGCCCAGTTCCTCGATGAGAACGGCAATGCCAGCCCCATGGCGCTCGTCTGGTCGCACACGATCCTCAGCCCGACACCGCCGCCGGCGCCCCTGCTCAAACAACCCCTCCTGGCGGATATGGGTGGCACCGACGCCGCGCCGCTGGTCACTCTGACCTGGGTGTGCCCGCCGCAGACCGTGGCCCGCTTCGAGGTCTTCGTCCATACCATTGTCGTTATGCCCCCCGCCTCTCCGCCCCCCGTCGCCTCCCCCGCCGGTTCGTTCAACCAGATCTTCCTCAATCCGGTGGCCAAGAAGTCCATCTTCAGCGCCCTCGCCAATCTACGCATGAGCGACCGGGTGATCGTAGACCGGAGTTTCCTCACCGGCAAGGTCGGTGGCGATTTCGGCGCCGGCCCCCGCTTCACCTTGCCGCTCGAGCTGGACAAGAATTTCGAGTACACCGTCTGGCTGCGCGGGATCGGGCCGAACGGCGAGATCGGCGAGTGCAGCCGCCGGGTGACGTTCCGCTGGCAGCCGCCCAAGGCGGTCGCCGGAAGCATCCCCTGGCCCGCCCGCCCGTTGCCCCCCATCGGCACCTTCCACGCCAGCATCGCCGCGGTCGATTTCGGAGACCTGCCTGTGCAACAGCTACTGTGGGATGAGGGCAATCCCGCCCGCCCGCCGGTGGACGTGGACGAGACCCCGGTCGGCATCCGCGTCGGCTCGATCAAGGTCGGCACCGACGGTAGGTTCTTCTTCGGCAGCCGTAGCCCGGCGTTTGTTGCGGACCCGGGGACCATCGCGGAAGGCCGGCACGACCCGAATACGCAGCTCTTCCAGCATGCGGACGAGACGCAGCGTCTGCTGCCCTGTGTGCTTTACCGCCAGCAGGTGGCTAACGACAACTTCCCCGCCGTGTCCGATGACGTCATCCAGTGCTCGCCGCTGATCTCGAGCATCGCCTGGACCCACCCCGATCACATGCCGTCAGGAGCCGAACTCGTCGATCCGTTCTTCCGCTGGGTCCGTGCCGGCCTCCACCTCGTGTCGCTCGAACTCTACCTGGTCGATACCCAGCCGCTGGTCGGCGGCGCGCGATATCGCTATTGGCTCATGCGTTTCGATGCTCGTGGCGAGCCGGTGCAGACGGTCCCTTGCGGCGAAGTCACCATCCGGGAGCCCGCGCCGTGAAATACCGCCTGATTCTCAGCGCGCTGCTGGCGTGGTTGCCACTGGGGTTGCACTCTGAGCCCTTCACCTACGAATCGGCCGCCGAACTCAGCACCGCCCTTGACGCGAGCGGTGACGGGCGGGCGGATCTGGTCGTTGTAGACAAGGCGACCGGCGTCCGCCAACTGGCCATACAGCAAGCGGATGGGTCCTTCGCCTGGGCCGAGCCGCGCGCAACCGGGCTCGACGGGGTGACCGCGCTCACGGCGGGACGATTCAAGCGTGGATCCTGGGCTGACGGGATCGCCGTGGCCGCTCCGGGGTGGAATCGTGTACATGTCGTGCCGAATCCAAGCGAGGCTGGCGTCTACTTCAACGCCGTGGCGCCCGGTATCGGGCCCAACTTGGTGGTCGCGCTCGACATGGGTGGCGGTACGGGCCTCGACGATCTGGCGATCGCGACGTGTTGGGAGGACCCGCCAAGCGACTCGCGGCTGTACGCCAGCGCTTGGAACGGTATCACGGCCAACAACCTATACGACCTCGTCGAGGGCCAGAGCGGACCGTTGACCCATGGCAACCGGGCATGGCTGTCTAACACCTCGTCGTTGCTGGTAGGGATGATGCGTCCAACCGGTGCGACCAGCGAATTCCTCACCCGCATCCCGGGGACGTCCGGCTACGACCTCGGTCCCGCGGTGACCGGCCTACCGCCCGGCGCCACCTGGGTCTGGGGCGTGTTCGATGCCTCGGGCTACTCCCAGTTCCTGTTCTACGCTCCCGGGGCCAGTAGCTTGCAGGTGAGGCCGGTCGAAGAG
>CAILKC010000412.1 GCA_903834675.1 uncultured Victivallales bacterium
AACCTAAGGTAGATGGCTCGCCCCTACAGGGCTCAATCCCATAACTATCCTATTCCCAGGGCGTTGCCCTGGGCTGGTATGGCCGCGCGCCTTCAGCGCTCCAGGCGGACTCCCTTATTGCACAGGTCGCTTTTTCTTGCAGCCTGAAGTTCGCCTGGCCGCGCGCCTTCAGCGCTCCAGGCGGACTCCCTTATTGCACAGGTCGCTTTTTCTTGAAGTGGCCGCTCGCCCTCCAGCGACGGCGCACGGGCCCAGCTCAGGTCTCCTCGCCGTCGATCGTGCCGACCCGGATGACGAGTTGAGCGCGGGACTGGATGCGGGAGACCTTCCCGTCGGTGATCCAGATCACGCGGTCGCTGACGTCAAGCATCTTCATGTCGTGGGTGGCGGTGATGATGGTCACCCCACGCTCTTCCTTCATCTGCACGAGGAGGCTGATGATCTCCCGACCGGTGCGCAGATCGAGGTTGCCGGTGGGTTCGTCGGCCAGGATGATCGCGGGATCGTTAGCCAGGGAACGAGCGATGGCGACGCGCTGCTGCTGGCCGCCGGACATCTGCGGCGGTCGGTGATGGAGACGCTCACCGAGGCCGACCTTGCCCAGCAGTTCCGCGCCTTTGTCGCGGGCCTCATCGGCATCGAGCCCGGCGAAGACCATGGGCAGCGTGACGTTCTCGAGGGCGGTCATCACCGGGATCAGGTTGAAGGTCTGGAAGATGTAGCCGATCTTGCGGCAGCGCAGCCAGGCCAGCTCGTGGGTTTCGAGCTGGGCGATGTCGACCTCATCGATGTAGACCTCGCCCGCCGTGGGCTTATCCAGACCGCCGATCATGTTGAACAACGTGCTCTTGCCGGAGCCGGATGGCCCCATGATGCTGATGTACTCGCCGCTGTGGATGGTCAGCGACACCCCGCCGAGGGCGTGTACCTTTTCGCTGCCCATGGCGTACGTCTTGCGCACGTCCTGAGTCCGCACGATCTCGCGTCTGTCGCTCATCGTCAAACCTCGACTCGCATGGCGTCGACCGGCTTCATCTTCGCCGCCACATAGGTGGGATAGACCGCGGCCACGGTGGTCAGCAGGGCGCCAAGGCCAACCGCCAGGAGCAAACCCAGCCCCCCGGACCTGAAGCAGACGCCGAAGCTCAGAACGGAGAACTCCAGGACCGCGCCGGTCTGCAAGATGCCCAGGCCACAGCCAAGAGCGCCGCCCAGCAGACTGCCGAGCACGCCGACGAAGATGGCTTCGACCAGGAAGAGACGCACCACGAAACTGTCGAGCGCCCCGAGGCACTTGAGGGTACCAATCTCGCGAATGCGTTCCGTGACACTCATGAGGATCGTGTTGGTGATGCCCACCAGGCAGAGGAAGGCGGAGAGGGACATCAGCCACAGGCGCTCGTCCTGCTGCCGTTTAAGCGCCCCCGCATCGTGGGTGAACACGCCGGCGCGCTCGAGCACCGCCTGCACATGGACGTCGCCGGAACGCATCAACTCGCCCTGGATGAGCTGGACGGTCATGGACGAGGCAAAGAACGCCACGACGACGGCGATGCAGACGAAGGTCAGCACGCAGCGACCCAGCCGATGACGGATATTGGACCAGCAGACCTCAAGCGTGCGCTTCCAAGGCAGCACGACGCCCTGCTGGGCGCCGTGCCGACGTTCATCGAAGATGCGGCCTGCCAGGCTCGGTTTCTTTGGGGTGGAGGTCATAGGTTCACGCTCTGGGATGGCTGCCTTGATCACCCAGGGTAGGCCGGCGCCCGGCGCTGACCACCAGGGCCCACTGCCACGCTGTCACCTCGCGTACTGCCCGGCTTCATTCCGGGCGCCTACACCGGCGCTATGTAGATGAGCGACGCACTGCGGGGCTGCGGATGCGTCACGGTATAGCCCGTCGCCAGGGCGCTTCCCTTGAAGCTCCCGACCCCACCCGTGTCGGCGTCGCGCAGTGCATAGGTGTGCTCGGGATTCAACATGGTCAGCCGCAGCGAGCGGGAACACTCCAGCGCTTCTTCCTGGCGAAACACAAACAACACCCCGCTGTCCTTTTCGGGGTCGAAGTAGAGGTAACTGGTCCACCGCGTCGTGTCCTGCGGACCATTCCACGGCGTCAGCAGGTAGAAATCCTGCAGCAGATAGTCCTTGACCGTCTCCCACTCCCGCAGACCGAACCGGATCATCTCAAAATCCGTGTTCGGATCCTGCACCCACTGGGCGGAGAGATTCAGGATGGGATTGTAGGAGGCACGGAAGATGTAGACATCCCGCTTGCCGTCAACCGCCAGTTGCTCGGACTGCTCAACGCAGGCGGCCCCGTGGAATGGCACCCAGCGGTTGAAGGCCGTGCCCATCGAGAGCCGCAGCGCGGTGGTGGTGCGGTCGGCGTCACTGCGCATCAGCGGAATGCCCCGCCGCAGAGACTCCAGATCGTTCCGCCCGCCCCCGCTGGCGCACGAGTCCACAAAGGTATCCTTCCCGGTCCGGGCACAGTACTCGATAATGCGGTCCCACATGCGGTAGTGGGCGACGACGGACTTGTTCTCCGCCATCCCTTTGCGGTTCTCTCCCTCCTGAGCGGAAAGCGTATCCCAGCACTTGCGGGGATCGCAGTTATTGTCCTCCCGGTACATGTCAATCTGGTACTTGTCCAGGAACGAAAGAAGGCGTCCCAGGGTCCACTGCAGACACTCCTCGTTGCCGATGTTGTTGCCTATCGCGCCGCCCGGGATGGCCCATTCCTGCTTGTAGCCGTGATGCTTCACCAGGTCATCCACCTGCGTGACACGTTCCGGCTCGAACCAGACCAGCGTCTTCATGCCGTGCGCATGGGCATAATCAACGGATTCCCGGAAGGAGTTCCCGGGCCACTTGATCGTATCCAGCTCCCAGGTTCCGATCGTGCCAGCCCAGTCGCGCTCCACCGTATTGCCATCGGGCGCCACATACCACCCAGCATCAAACCAGCGGTAATCGAACCTGATACCCTCGCTGAACATCTTCTCCAGCGACGGCTTCCAGGTGAAATGACGCTCGGAAATACTGCCGTCCGAGTTGGGGATGCCCGTATCCCCCGCCAGCCAGGTGGTGCTGAAGGGCTTCACGGGATCGCCCTTGGCATTGAGCCTCGGCAGGTTGCAGTCAAGAAACCACCGCCGCCAGACATTGGTGGCGTGGTCCTCATTCCGCTGCGTGTAGGGGACAAGCGCGACCAGCGCCGTACGGATTCTCTCCCCGGGTTTGAGATAGGTGCATAGATCATTGGTGCTGGCAGCGGCAACGTGCGTATGACCGTTGTCGAGCGCGGTGAATTGCGCTTCCCAAGTGCCGCCCCAGCCGAGCGCGATGAGGGTGCCGCCCGGGCCGTGTTCCAGGTTGAAGTAGGGAAACCAGACGTGCGTGGGACGTCCTTTGTCCGAGCGAAACCGCACCGGCTCATGCTCCAGCGCATGGGCATAGGGACGATACTGATTTCCGTGATCTCCCAGGATTCCCTTCAGCACCGGAGATTCGCCCGCAAAGATCAGGTCCGCCGCCCGCAGGTTCCGGATCACGCCGGAATTCCGCGGTCCGGTGTTTTCAAACCAGACGGTCCACTCGTAGGCCCCGTGTCCGGCATAGAACGCGGTGTCAACCGTCACCTGCAGGTCTCCCGCCTTCAGCACAAAGCAGTCTTGCTCTCTCTTTCCCTGGACGGAATGGCAGTGATCCACCTGCCGGAAGGTCTCCGCGGGGAACCCCGTGTAGGCCGTCTCGTCGTACACAAACGAGACGGGTAAGGTGCTCAGATCCGCGATATAGGCATCGTACGCCGAAGGTCTAGCGGTCATCATCAATCACCCTCCGTTACTTCACCCCAGCGGCCGGGTTTGGGGCAGAGCGCTTCAAGGTAATGTCATCCAAGTCGAGTGAGCCGATGCCATCGAGGCGTCCGGTGAGACTGACGTAGGGCGCCGCGGCGGGGATGGTCAGCGTGGTTTCGCTCTGCTGCCACTGGGCGGAAGCCGCGATGGGAAAGGTCTCTGGCTTGACAGCTTGGCGTGCCTCCTCGGATGGAGAGGGTAGGAAGGCGATCTCCCATTTCCAGGCCGCGGTGGCTTTGTGGCGGAAGGACAGGGTGAACGGTGCCCCCCTTTCGGCCGCGATGGGACGATAGGGGTTCACGCTGGCGGTGGAGTTGGCCTGGGTGCCTTCGAGCGTGAGGAACACCTTGCCTTCCGGCGCCGCATCAAGCTGCCACTGGCTCTTGGCGTGGTTGCGCAGAGTGATCTCCCAATGGCTCTTGTCCTGCGTTGCTTCGGGCTGTTCTTCAAAGCCGGAGTTTGGGATCAGATTGGTGCCCGGCTCGCGCAGCGCCTGGCGGGGTCGTGCTTGGCAGGCGCCGCATTGCAGCGCACAGCACCCGCACCTGCGGCCAGCCCGGCGGCACCTGCGCCGCAGCCAGAAGCGCTTGCGCCGCCAGGCCGTTGGCGGCGCAAGCACGGGCCAGCACCTCGGCGAGCGCAGAATGGTCATCTGCCGGAGCTTGCCGCAAGGCCGTCAGCAAGCCCTCGAACGACGTCGGCTCCACCGCCGGACACAGCGCCAACAGCCGCGTCGCTGGGCTCTGAATGTCCAAAGCAATCTGCGCCACCAACGCAGGCTCACCCGCCGCCGCGAGTTTTCCCGCCGCCAGCCGTAAGGCGAAATCACGCGCCTCGGCGCCCTTGATCTTCGCGGCAGCCTGCTGCAGCAGCACCCCCACCGCGGCCGCCGACTCGTGGCGCTTCACCCGTGCCGCCGCCACTCGAGCATAAGCGAGCACGGCCAGGTGCGGATCCGTGGCTTGCCCGACCAGCCGCAGCGCGTCCTCCGAGCGCCCGCGCTCAGCGAGCGCCTCGGCCTGATCACCCAGCATGACCGACTTCCACGTCTCATCCTTCACCACCGCCACCGCTTCCCCCGCCAGCTCCGGCTTTTCCATAACCAGCGCCAAGCGCGCGAGCGAGCACAGCATCGGATTGCCCATCGTCGTGAGCCTGCGCCCCGGTCGCGATGCCATCGCCAGCCCGGCGCGCAGCGCACGCTCCGCCTCCGCCACCTCGCCCAGTTCCAGCGCCGCCCGCGCCAGCACCTCCTGCCCCACGAGGTCGGATTCTCGCGCTTTCAACTCGGTCAACAGCGACCGCGCACGCTCCGCCCTGCCGAGCAGCAGGAACTCCCGCGCCAGTTCGATCTTCACCTCCCCGCGTTCATACTCCGGGTCACTGTCCTTTTCATTCAGGGCCAGGCATTCCTCCAACACCGCCACCGCCTCCTGCTTCATGCCCGCCAACCGCATCGTCGCGCCAAGTCGTAGCAAGGCCACCGTGCGCGAGTCACCGTGATCCACTCGTTGCAGCGCCAGAGAGAAAGATTCAGCGAGCAGGACAGCGGGCTCGGTTGGAGCTGCGGCCTCAGCGCGGATAGGAGTTGAGGCCCATGGCGTCAGCAACAGCACCACGAGCGTGAAAGCCCCGGAGGTCAACTTCATCTGGTCCTCTCCCCGACGGGTGCGCTCGGGATAGCTGCGTCGATGTCGTGTTCGGCCAGCCTGCCTTATTCATGAATGGCCATTTCAACCACAAAGATCGCAAAGCACACAAAGAAGAGGTCAGGGCCATTCGATTCTCCATTCTATCAACCACAGAGAGCACCGAGAGCACAGAGCGTAACACACTGGAGAAGAGTAATGATCGACCTGTGCAATAAGGATGGGCCGAGGTATTCAGCCCCAAAGGGGCGCTCTATACCA
>CAILKC010000413.1 GCA_903834675.1 uncultured Victivallales bacterium
CCCCGCCACGAGGTCGAGAGCGACATAGCCATACACCTGGCGCTTGGCGGCTGTCACGTAGGCATTGCCAGGCCCGACGATCTTCTCGACCCGTGGGACCGACGCCGTACCGTAGGCCAAGGCGCCGATGGCGTAGACGCCTCCCAGCCGGTAGATCTCGGTCACGCCTGCTTCTCTGGCCGCGAACAGGAGGACCGGATTGAGGCGCTTGTCCGGGCCGGGCGGGGTGGTCAGCACGATCTGTGGGACGCCGGCCGCGCGGGCCAGAGCGGCGGTATGCACCACCGTCGAGATCAGCGGGGCCGTGCCACCCGGCACGTAACAGCCGACGCGCGACAGGGGCGTGTAACGCTCGCCGACGCTGACCCCGGGCCGCGGCGAGAAGCTCCATTCGCGTGGCAGAGACTGGCGGGCAAAGGTGGTGAGGTTGCGCACCGCGGCTCGGATCGCCTGTTTCGTGGGGCGATCAACCTGGGCGGCCGCCGCCTCAATATCGGCCGTCGGCAGGCGGAACTCAGCCGGTTCCAGGGTGACGTGGTCAAAGGTTCGGGCATACTCGCTCAAGGCCGCATCGCCACGCTGGCGGACCGCGGCCAGAATGGCGGCCACGGCACTCTCGGTCTCGGGGTCGAAGGCGCTGCGGGAGAAGAGGGCCTGCACCCGTTGGTCGAAGGCAGCGTCGTTGCGTCGGATCACCTGCGCCATCGTCGTCTCCACTCCAGCACTTCAGCACGTCACCGCCCACGGGTGGCGGGCGCCCTCAGTTCATGGATACCAGCTCGATGCTCTCGTCGGTCTTTACCAGGCAGAAGTACTCAGCATCCTTGAGGATACGGCTCCCGTCACTGGGGAGGATGTTGTTCACGGCGGTGCCTGGCAGGGTGAACACGCCGCCACTGTCGGCGACGACATTCACCCGTCCGCGTTCAATGCTGGCTCGGCCGCGGAAGCACTGCAAGGTCACACGTTCACGCAGGGGATCCTGCACTTTCACGAAGACGACGCAGAACCGGCGTCCTTCAAGGTAATCGAAATGAGATGGCATATCATCTGTTCCCGCTCTTGCCGGTCGGCAGCGCTGCTGGTCCGGCTCGCTATGGTGGCGTGCAATATACACCGCGCCGGTGCAGGCCAATGCCTGATCCTGGCGGCGGGTAGGGCTGTTTCAATGGCACGCGGCGGATCTGCCGTCCAAGACCGCGGCCATAGGCGTCGACATCATCGGCGGGCGCAATTCCGCTCGGGTTCTGTTCTTCCGACAATGTGGTCATGCACCCGGTGGCTCTATTCCGTGTTCCCATGGGTTGGTCGGTGCGATATAGTCTTCCCGACGATATCATCGCCAGGACGCCCCAACGCTGAGCCCTGGAAGACGAGGCAAGGCAGCAAGATGTTTGGCAGAAAGGTGAGTGTTATGGCGGTAGCGATGGCTGCGATCTCGCTCTGTGTCGGTGCCGGAGACGAGAAGAAGAAGAGCCTGCCCGAGGCGCTCGCGAAGCTCCGGATTGACCACGGCGAAGTGCTGTCGATGGAGTACGCCGAGACCAGCTCGTTCACCGATCCCGGGGGGGTCACTCACAGCAACCTTCCGCCGCGGGTCATGGTGAAGGCCAGACTCTCTCCGGCAAAAGGCTCCAACATCCAGGTCGAGGCCTGGCTTCCCGACCCGGCAACATGGAACGGCCGTCTTGTGGGTCTTGGCAATGGGGGGGCGGCGGGACAGATCAACCCCGGCGCCCTGGTCGGACCGCTCTCCGGCGGTTCCGCCGTAGTAACCACGGACCTGGGGACCGCTCCCAACTCCGATTCTGGCATCGGGAATCCGGAGGTCTGGAAGGATTTCGGTTTCCGGGCCACTCATCTCATGACCGTCTTCGCCAAACACCTTGTCAAAGCCTACTACGGCAGGGAACCTGACCATTCTTACTTCTTTGGCGGCTCCACCGGCGGCCAACAGGCACTCCAGGAAGCGCAGCGCTACCCCGAAGACTACGACGGCATTGTGGCTGGAGTTCCGGCCCATTGCCGCACGCCTCTCCATGCCTATTTTCTCTGGAACTCGCAGATCTTCCACAAATGCCCTTTCAGCGCCTCTCAGCAAGCCAACCTCAGCGCCGCCGCGAACGAGTACATGGCACCTCGCGAGATCGCGCCGACTGCCGGGAAGCTGGTCTCCGATCCGCGTTGCTCGCAGGCGGACATTGAGGCGGTCATCGCTCTCGCCCGGAAGCAAGACCCAACCTTGACCGACGCCCAGGCGGAGGCTCTCCGGAAGCTGTTCGACGGGCCAAGGCACGCCATCACCGGGGAACGGATCTTCTGCGGCATCCCCCTGGGAAGCGCCTTTGACATCGCCCAAGGGCATCTCTATCTGTTCAGGTGGGTCTTCGGGGCAGAGAAGGACCCGCTGGAAATAGACTTCGGGAAGGACATTGACACCTACACCGCCGCCCTGGGGCCGTATCTCAACGCTGAGAACCCGGACCTGAGCCGTTTCGCGGCACGCGGCGGCAAGCTGATCATGTATTCCGGATCGGCGGATTCATGCGTCCCCTACCACGCGACTCTCGACTACTACGAGCGTGTCGTCGAGCATTTCGGTTCGCTCGAGCGAGTCAACGCCTTCCTCACCTTCTACATCATTCCAGGCATGAGCCACGGTCCAGGTCCAGGGATCAACACTCTCCCCAGCTTGGGTGGCAGCGTCATCAACTGGTGTGAGAAGGGCATTCAACCGGGCCTGATCAGCGGGAAGCGTGTGGTCGAGGGAAAGACCGAGATGGAGATCGTGATATACCCCTATCCTGCCAAGACTGGCTGGGATGCGGGGACCGGATTCAGGCCTGTCGACGGCCCGCGCAGAGGCGTCGAGCGCGGCGCGGCCAGCTTCCGACCGGCCGCGGCGGAGTGAGGACTCGCAGAGGCCAGCCTCAGACGTCCTTACACGCCTGCGCTGGTTTCGAACCGCAACCTGGGGCGCTGGGATACTGAGCCGATGCTGACTGCAACCCCTCATCGACATTGGAGAGCAACCATGGCAAAGATGGTCTTGGCGCTGTCGTGTGGAGCCGTTCTGGCCGCACCCACCGAAGCCGGTCAACCTCCCCAAGCCGCACTCGATGTCGTCGCGCCGCGCCTGCCGGACCCGCTCGGTCGCGTGACCCTCGAGCACCAGGAGCTCGGCGGAGAGATCGATCGCCGCGTCGGGAACCTGATCTACCAGAACTACATGGCCGTAGACCTGGACGGCAACTGGCTGGACCACTTCCGCCAGCGCACCGAGCGCGCCGGTAAGAACCACGTCTACTACGGCATTGGCAAGGTCCTCGACGCCGGCAGTCTGTTCACTGCTTATACGGCTGATCCTAAGGTTGCCGCACGCACGCGGTACATCGTCGACGAACTGCTGAAGTCCCGCGACCCCGACGGTTACCTCGGGTTCTGGAAGGTTGAGCCGGAGAATCGGCAGGACCACATCAACTGGATTCTCCACGAGCAGGAATACCTCAACCTGGCATTCGTGCGGCACTACCGCTGCACCGGCGACCCCCAGTCGCTGGCCGCGGCTCGAATCATGGCCGACTACATCCTCAAGACCTTCCCCACGCCGCAGAACCCCTGCTACGATCCAGGCCTGATCTGCACAGCGGGCCTGCCGGAAGGCATGCTCGAGCTCTACCGCGTCACCGGCGACCAACGCTACCTCGACTTCGCTGCCGAGGTCCCCCACGGAAACGACCGCGGCGAGATCCAGCTCGCCTCGCTGCGCCGCTGGGAACAGGATTTCAGCCGCCGTCCCTGCCACGTCTACGTCATGCTCGCACGCTGCTATGCCCAGACCGAGTTGTACCGGCTCACCGGCGAGGAGAGTCTCCTGAACATGAGCCGGTTCATGCGCAATGAGCTGCTGAAACAAGGCGAAGGCGGCATGCTGGTCACCGGCTCGTGCTCCGAGGGCGAGCATTTCACCTACAACCAGAACGGCCGCGGCAATATCGGCGAATCGTGCGTTACCGCCTACATGCTGCGCTGGATCGACAGCCTCATGCGGCTGGAAGGTGATCTGCGCTACGGGGACCTCCTCGAGCGGACCCTGTACAACGCTCTCTTCGCTGCCAACTCGCCCGACGGACGCTGGATTCGCTACTTCACCCCGTTTACCGGCGAACGCAAGTACGACACCCGCGACTACTTCTGCTGCTGTGGGAACTACCGCCGGGCCGTGGCGGAGCTGCCGCAGATGGTGTACTACCGCACCCCGAACGGCGGCATCGCCGTGAACCTGTTCAGCGACTCGAAGAAGACGTTCGACCTGCAAGGGCAGAGCGTCACGGTCTTGCAGGAAACCGCCTACCCCACCGACGGCCAGGTGAAACTGACGCTTGCCATGCACGCCCCGCTCGCCTTCGCGCTGAAGTTCCGGACCCCGCGCTGGTGCCCGCGAATCACGCTGCGCCTGAACGGCGGCGCCCCGGTCACGATTGACCCCCTGGCGCAGGAACGCGGCGGGTACACTCTGGACCGGACCTGGCAGGACGGCGACACGCTGACCCTCTCGATGCCGATGGCATGGCGCTTTCTGCGGGGTCGGGCGGTCCAGGATGGCCGCGTGGCGCTCCTGCGCGGCCCGGTCGTGTTCTGCGTCGGCAAGGACCAGAATCCGACCTTGTTCGCGCAATGCCCCGAGCCGCGGGACCTGGTCATTGACCCGGCTTCTCTCGGCGAACCCACGAGAGATGACACGATTCGTCCGAATGGACTGAAGGTCGTTGCCAAAGCCTGGCTGAACCAGGACTGCAGCGGCGCCAAGGTCGAGGTCACCCTGACCGAGTTTGTCGATCCCAGCGGCCAGGAGGTGTACTTCCGCGTACCGAACCTGGCCGACACCTCGCCTGTCCGCCTGACGGAGGATGAGATTGTCTCGTGGCCGAACGAGTTCGTCAACGCCCACGTGCTGAAGGCGCTCTACGGGCCGAAGGCCAGCGGCGATCTCGGGGCGATGTTTGAGATTCGCGGCGAGGTCGTAGCAGATCTGGCCGCAGACTACCTCAACCCGGGGGGCAAAGTCGGTCTCCAGGCCGAGTTTCCCGACGCTACGGGCGGCAGGTGGGCATTCTTCAACTGCAAGAATGGTGGACTTCTCTCCACCGCGGTGCCCGGCGAGGTGAAACCCCTGAACTCGCAGTTCAAGGCGTTCGGCTCGCCTCTGGGGTACGCCTACGGACTGGAAGGCCAGGGCGATGAACTCGGCTTCGTCTCGGACTATGCCCCCAGTGACCGGCAAGAGGACGCCTGGCGGAAGCACTACACCGAGAAGATGTTCGATCAAGTGCTCTCAGCCAGCGAGCGGAAGGAGTTCCTCTATACACACCCGATCGCGGACACAACGTCCTACAACGTCTTCCGCTGGATTCCGTCTCCCGCGGTGCAGAGCCAGGATATCGCCCTGGTGGTGAGGGTCTTCTCAAACCTGGGCAATGGCGTCGGCCTCCGCATCATCCGCTGGACCGCTGAGGCTCGATACGACGTCCTCGCCACAGTGAACACGAGGGACATGAAGGTCGGCCCAGGCGGGACGGCCGAGGTCGTTCTACGGCTGTCGTCGGCCGAGGTCGGCAGACATCTCGACGTCGTCTTGCACAACGCTGGGTCTCATGTCTGCGATGCAACGGCGCTGCAGGTCCGGGCGTACGCCAACGTCAAGCAAACGGCCTCTCAGGTCGACGTCACCGAGGCCGTGCGGGCGAAGTTCCACAACCGCTCCATCACGCCCTTGGGCCGCTATGCCGACCTCTTCGGGGAGACGGCGGCCGGGACGGAAAACACCCTGAAAGTCAAGATTCACTATTGGCGAGAGAATGTCGTGAAGCTCCTCGAGTTCTCGCAGGACTCGGACGTGGATCTCCGTTGACCGTCAGCTGCGGGGCAGACCTTGGCCAGACCTATTCAGGAAGCGCCCGCGCTTCACAATAGGTCATCCTACGGGCTTCGACGCGAGGCCGTTACGCCTCCAGCGTCACCGTGAAACGGTGCATTACGGACCCGGAAGAGTACCACCGGCGCCGGACGTTCCAGGAGGAATTCCGGGCCCCCCGCCAACCGTACGGCATGGAGTTTGACGAACGGTATGCCTGGGATTGAAGGCTGCAAGGGCGGGTTTGTCGCAGGCCTGGAGCCTGCAATTCGCGGTCGGGGTCCGGTATCTAGGGCGCGTGCCTTGGACTGACGGATTGTGCCCCTTCGGGGCGGGCTCGCCAGCGTTCCGCCCAGCAGGCCGACCAGGCTGACGCTGGATGTGACGGTGGGGGTTCGCAGTACGGTCATTGTGCGCCTCTTGCCGACGTCGGCCCAGCTTCCCCAGCGCATCTGGGCGTACGAGACGGCTGAGTGGGGTTGCCACGTCACGCTCGAGCGGGGTTGCCGAATTCCCCTGTATGAGACTTCCAGGGCACTTCCCATTCCGCCCGAAGTCCGCCACGGCGGACGAGGGGCGTTGGAGGGCGCCGCTGCGTCGGCGCCGCGGCGGCCACGCAGGGCCGCCCTCCAGGCGATCCGGCGCGTCCCGGCCGGATCGGAAGGGGAACCGCGGCGGCAAGTCTCATTCTGGTATGTCCGGCACCAGCCGGGGATCCGGCTGAACCCTGAACCCTGTTTTCCTCTCCGCCAGTCTCCCTGTCCGTTTCCTCCAGTCGCCGTTTCCCCGTCTCGCCGTCTCGCCGTTTCCTGAACCCCAGGACCCGAGTAGTCACCCCCTACGGGACTGACCTGCGTCCGGGCGTCCGGGCGGCGCAAGTCAGCTCCGTAGGGGTTTTTGTTTCGATCGTCTCCGCGTCCGGCGCAGGGCTTTGAGATAACGGGCCCGCTTGCGGTTGAGTCGCGTGCCG
>CAILKC010000414.1 GCA_903834675.1 uncultured Victivallales bacterium
CCTCGGTGCGAAGGTAGGGTAGATGGCTCGCCCCTACAGGGCTCAAACCCATAACCATTCTATTCCCAGGGCGTTGCCCTGGGCTGGTATGGCAGCGCGCCTTCAGCGCTTCAGACGGACTCTCTTATTGCACAGGTCGCAGAAAAAGAGAGGCTCTACCGCCGAAGCTTGACAGCAGGCCTGGGTCGGAGCAATGTAGGGTAGTGTTTTTGGGGCGACGAGCAACGTGTTCCAAGGATTCTCTCACGGTCTCGTATCCATCAAGGAGGAGAAGGCAATGGCTCAGCGTCATGCAGGGTTCCCGGCCTCTCAAGGGCAGGGTCGGTGGGGGCAGTGGCTGGCGACTCTTGGGGTCCTGGCCGTGCTTGTGAGCCGCGCCTCCGGTGGCACGTGGACGGTCTATGACAACTTCAACGACAACCGGCTGAACCTGGCCATCTGGCAGCTCAACGACGGCGCGGGCGGCGTGCTGCCAACGGAGGTGGGCAACCGGATCCTCTTTGCGGCCGGGGCCAATTCCTCCCTTCGCACGACGGGGAAGACAGGCGGCAACATCCTCGGGTTCCGGGCTGACGTCACGCCTGGCGCACAGGTTGCTGACAACATGGTTATCCAAGTCGAGGTGATTGACTACGACGACACCTATGCCAAGAGGACCTTCGGCGACGCGGGCGCGAAATTGTGGGGTTATCTCACGGTGCGGAACACTGGCGGGGGCCATGTCAACCTCGAGCCGAGGGTCGCGGGGCCCATCCTGCGCGGGGGTAGTGTGGTGCAGTTCGTGTGGGATGGCACGGTGCAGTTTGGCGCCCCGCTGAATGTCTACGATCTGGGGATCATGGTTCTGCCTGGCCGGGTTGACTTCCTGCGCAACGGAATCGTTTTCGCGAGCTGCGCGGTGGCGGACATTGGGGCGGATGGCCTGATCACCTTGCCCATCGGCGGTACCGACCCCAAGGTTACTGCCTCCGGCCCCGGCCCTGCCCTGATGGACAATGCCCAAGTCATGTATACGCCCAAGACCGTCAGCATCTCCGCTTTCAGCGTGAGCGGCAACAACACGACCGGCAGCCTGGCGGGCAACCCGCTGACGTTCAAGGCGACGGGGGATCCTCTCACCTACCGCGTCTACGGTTTTGCGGTTGGCGGCGCGGAGATCACCCTCAAGGAAGGGAATCCGGCGGCCCCGGTCGGCGGGGTCTACACGATCACGGGCGTCGATATCACGCGCATTCCCCTGGTGAGCGGTAAGCGGACCGTCTGGGTGAAAGCGAGTAACGAGGTATCCTCAGGCACGGCCAAGGCCGCGGTGGCCCTGGTCAAGCCCACGATCGCCGGCGCCATGGTGAACGGCAGCAACACCACCGGGAGCTACACGCAGAACACTCTCACCTTCACCGCGACCAAGGCGTTGCAGTACAAGATTCAGGCCCAGAGGGCGGGGAGCGTGGTTTGGGTGGACCTCGTCCCGGCTACCCCGCTGCCGCTGCCGGACGCCAAGGGCGTGTATACGATCGTTCCCGTGGACCTCAGCACCGTCGTGGAGGTCAAGGGCAAGAGGACCCTTCAGGTCACCACGATGAACGAGGCCGGGAGCAGTGTAGTTGCCACGGTTGGCGTCACCCTGGTCAAGCCCACGATCGCCGGCGCTAAGGTGAACGGCAGCAACACCTCCGGGACCTACACGCAGAACACTCTCACCTTCACCGCGACCAAGGCGTTGCAGTACAAGATTCAGGCCCAGAGGCCGGGGAGCGTGGTTTGGGTGGACCTCGTGCCGGCGGCCGCGCTGCCCCTGCCGGACGCCAAGGGCGTGTATACGATCGTTCCCGTGGACCTCAGCGCCGTCGTGGAGGTCAAGGGCAAGAGGACCCTTCAGGTCACCACCATGAACGACGCCGGGAGCAGTTTAGCTGCCTCGGTTGGCGTCACCATGTTGACGCCGACGATCGCGAGTCTCACGCCTGCCAGCAGCCAGTTCATCGGCGAAGTCGTCACCCTCAAGGGCAGCGGTTTTGGCCCGGGCGGCCGGACCTCGGGCACGGTCACCTTCAACGGCGTGCGGGCTGACGTTTCATCGTGGAGCGACAGCACGATTGTCTGTACCGTCCCCGTTGGCGCCACCTCGGGCAAGGTGAAGGTGACGTCCGCCGAGATGCCCAAGTCCGCGGAGAAGACGTATGACATCTACCCGTCGCCGGTCGGCGCCTGGGATTTGACGTACAGCATCGGCACGAACCAGCACGGCAGCGTGCGCATCTTCATCGCCAAAGAGGGGGGTCGGTATTTCTACCTGGAGGATGCGGAAGGGATTGGCGAGTTCATGCTTGGCGTCGGCGGCAAGATGACCGGCAAGGTGTACTGGTTCGATGGTAGTGCGAGTTGGGACGATGAGAGCGGAGCGCTCGTGTCGCAGAGTGAAGTGCTGGAAACCGACACGTGGAGTCTCACCTTCGGCAAAGCCGAGGCGGGCAAGCACGCGGCCACGTTTTCCGCCACGGTCACCTTTACCGGTGGCAAGGCCACCGGAACCGCCCAGCGGGACGAGGGCGTGGACACGTCCGCGTGGACCTGGCCGCTGCACCAGGTCCAGGTGGGTGGCGAGATAGATCTGAATCGGGGTGGAGAAACGCGGGTGCATGTGATGGGCCTGGTGTTGGTGCCGAAACAGGTCGGCGTTGACCCCGCGACTGAGGCGGTGCTCATGTCGGTCGGCGCGAACCCGGACATTCTTCTCAGCCAGCCGCAAGGACTGCCGAGTAACCTTCCGTTCTCCGTGTGGTTTGCTGGCCTGTGGGACCTGTTTGACTTCGACCTGACTGTTGGTGGCGAGGTGATCCTGGCCGGGCGCAACAGCGAGATCACCGTGCCGCTGTCGCCGCTGCCGAATCCGCCCGAGGCAACGGGAGCCACGCCGCTGCCCGGGAGTGTCGTCAGGCCGGGCGTCCTTCCGGTGGTGGGCTTCTCCTACACGGGGGCGCTATCCGGCAATACGGGCTACGGCCTGTGGGTGCAGGATATCAACGCGGATAATGAGGTGTTCGGGGCGCCGCTAACGCAGGCCGTAGCGGGGACCATCGGGGGCACCATCCCGGCGGGGGTACTGGCGAACGGCAAAGTCTACCGGTTCAATATCGGGCCGGATCGGCCCAACCGCACGCTGAACCAGGCCTACTTCGACCTCGAGTTCCTGTCCAGCTTTATGGTGTCCGCGACGGCGCCGGACTCGCGCTACTCGGTGTACTACACCAAGAGCGTCATCAATGGCTGGGAAGACTACAAGGGGGCCAGGTGGGTGTCGCTTGGCGCCAACCTCTCTGGGGTTCGGACGCTGACCGTACCCGTCGGCGCCACGGCCATCAAGATTCAAACCAACGCCCGGACGGTGATCGACGCGGTCGTGATGCCGGGCCTGAATCTCTGGTTCGAGACCTACTGGGACGACTACTGGGACAGGATCGCGTTTGATCAGGACTACGCCGATCCGCGGACGGTAGACAGCAAGTGCTGGTACCTGCTGGGCAATGGAACTTACCTTGCCAGCCGCTTCCATATACCACTTCCGCAAGCCACGAACGTGACCATCACCCCATAGGACTAGCGCAGCCCGGCGATCAGCTCCGGCGGGATCTCCGCCGCGTAGATCTGCAGCGTGCCGGTGCGGTCGGAGTTGAACACCACCCACTTCAGGTCCGGGGTGAGGTAGGCATGCGGGTGGGTGTCGGGCGTACCCCGTCGGTAGGACGTGCGCGCCGGGCAGACGGCGACCGCCTTGCCGGTGCTCGGCGAGCCCAGGATGATCTCGTCGGGGCTGTAGGTATCGGCGCAGAAAACGCTGCCCGAGTCGGGGGCGCCGATATGGTTCATCTCGCGCGGAGCGCAGATGGGCCGGGCGGGCTCGCCGACGCGAACCGTGCAGATGGGCCCCTTGCCGTAATCGTAGTCCTCCTGGAGGTTCAGCGTCAGCAGCACCTCCCCGGTCGGGCCCAGCCAGGTCTCATGGCCGGAACAACTCGCGGTGTATGGCGGGCCTACCTGCAGGGGCGTCAAGCGTCCGTCGGGAACACTGAGCAGGAAGAGCGTACAGCCTTCCTTGCCGCACAGTACTTCGCACTTGCCTTCCGGCGAGAAGACGCAGCCGCGGTTGTGCTGAACCAGCAGTTGCCGGCCCAGCCCGCGTTCGAACTGCAGGTGCGTGTTACAGGTCCACGGGTCTTCGTGCAGAACGGTGCAGACCCCCGTGTGAAGGTCCGCCAATTCGATGGCGAAGCGTTGGGGGCGGTAGGACTGGGCGTAGGAGTAGGCCAGGTAACGCTCATCGCGCGAGATGCAGAGCCCGCCGCGCGCCAGGGCGCGGGGCGGGACGTCGAGTACATCCTGTCGCCCGTTCAGCAGATCGACCCGCACGACCTCGCGCCGTTCGGCGCCGTTTTCGCGCCGGTAGTAGAACCGGCCGTCGGCCATGCTGCAGGCAGAGCCCGCGCCGAGGACGCGCTTGGCCCAGGTGCCGAGGTCGCAGAAGACATACTCCCAGGGGTTGGGCGTCAGTTCAGGTCGGTAGCGGGTGTAGACGAAGCCGTGCGAATCCGCTGGGCACCAGGGAAACTCGCAGTAGATATTGCACTTGGGCGCCGCCTCGTCCGTCGCCTGGTGTACCACGACGCCGTTGGGGAGCTGCTCGACGTTGCCGGTCACGGTAGTTCCTCCTCGACCCAGAGCCGCCTTGGACCTGACGCCGCGCCTGCGTGCGGTCGTGGCGAACGGTCGCCAGCCAGTCGGCGCCGGGACCCGCCGCACACTATACTGCCTGGGACCGCGGCGGCTTGGCCGACCTCGCTGGAGCAGGGCTGTTCCAAGAAAGAACCCCCGCCAGATCTGGCAGGCGTCTGCCCTGGCCCCGCGTGCCTCCCTGGAGCCCGCGATGCCCAGCCCGTTCCGGGCGGGTTCGCGGTATCCGCCGTCTGTCGCCAAGACCCCCGTGACGGCGGAAGCCCCGGCTGGGCCGGTGCGGACATAGCGGAATGAGACGTGCCGACGCGGGCGGGTCCCGTTCCGATCCGGCCGGGACGCGCCGGATCGCCTGGAGGGCGGCCCTGCGTGGCCGCCGCGGCGCCGACGCAGCGGCGCCCTCCAACGCCCTTCGTCTGCCGCAGCGGACGAAGGGCGGAATGGGAAACGCCTGGTATCATACGAGGTTGCTGCAAGTCTCCTACAAGCAAAACCCCAGGGAACGGACATGCGCCCCTGGCGTTGCCAACCCGGGCAGGCACGGTATGGTTAGTTTCAGCGTGGGGCAGGGTCCCCGGTCGAACTCACACAAGGAGACGAAGCGATGCGAGGCAATGGCGGCAGGACGTGGTGGCTGGGATTGGCGCTGGGGCTGGCAATGGGGGTCAGCGGGGCGCAGGCGCAGAGCGAGTTTCCGCTCAAGGACGGCGATACCTGGGTGATGATCGGTGACAGCATCACGGCCCAGCATCTGCACTCGAACTACGTCGAGGCGTTCTGCTATGCACGCTTCCCCAAGCTCACCTTCTGTTTCCGCAATTCGGGGGTGGGCGGCGACACGATTCCGAAAGTGCTGGCGCGCTTTGATTGGGACGCGGCGGCCTGGGCTCCGACGGTGGTTTCGGTGGAGTTGGGCATGAACGATCAGAACGGTTTCACCACCGCGCAGTTCGTGGAGAACATGGGCACGCTGCTTGGCCGCATCCGGGCGCTGCAGGCGCGGCCGGTGCTGTTCTCCTCCAGTCCGGTCAACAACGGCGCCTTTGCCCCCAAGCAGGATGGGGCCAACCGACTGCGGGACTATGCTGTGGCGCTCCAGGCCCTGGCGGCGAAGGAAGCCATCCCCTATGCCAATCAGTTCGGCGCACTGGTCGACGTCTGGGCGGCGAACAAGCCCAGCGAGAACCTGGCTCGCAGCATCGGAGATCTCCGCAGTTTGGTCACGGCGCAGCCGAATCTGGTCGGCGCCGAGCACCTCAAGGCTTTCCTGGAGGTATGGGGCAAGGAGGCGAAGCAGCCCGTGAGTCTGATGGGCGACCCGGTCCATCCCGGTCCCAGCGGCCAACTGACGATGGCGGCGGCTCTGCTGGCGGAGCTCAAGGCGCCAGGGTTGGTCAGCCGGGCCGTGATCGATGGTGCTGCCGGGACGGTAAGCGAGGCGGTGCAATGCAAGGTCGAGAACGTCAAGCTCACTGGCGCGGCCCTCTCGTTTGACCGCACCGACGAGGCGCTGCCCTTTCCGATCCCAGACGATGCTCGGCCGGTGCTGGCGATCATGGACACGGTTGCGAATCTGAGCCAGTACATGCTCACGGTCACTGGGCTCAAGGCGGAACGCTACGAGGTGGCCATCGACGGGGTCCTCTGTGCCAAGGTCACCGCCGCGGACCTGGCCAAAGGCTGGAACCTGGGCACGCTCGACAAGGGGCCGGTCGCCGATCAGTGCCGCACGATCCTGCAACTTGTGGCGGCAAAAGAGGGAATCGTCGGCAACTGGCGCGGGGTGTCACGGGCGGCGGCTGGCGGCGATCCGGCTCAGAAGCAGCAACTAGCCACCTTGACCGGCCAGGTGAAAGACGCCGACGCCAAGATCCGCGCCGCGGCGCAGCCCAAGCTGCATCATGTTGTTCTGACCCCGGCGACGTGATGGCGGCGGGGGGTCGGTGAAAGTCATGGGCCTCGGCTCGGGGTCTCGTGGCCTCGGCAATTGTCGGCGCTACATTACCGGTTTGCGGTTGCGGACTCCGCCGACGCGCGAGCCGCCGTCCTCACACCGGCAACGCGGGGCCCATGATCAACACCAACTACCATACGCATACCAGCCGCTGCAAGCACGCCCAAGGGGACGTCCGCGAGTACTGCCTCGAGGCCGTCAAGCGGGGCTTGCAGACCCTGGGGTTCTCGGACCATGCGCCCTTACCCGATGGGCGCTGGGCGTCGGTGCGCATGGACATGGCTGAGCTGGAGGGCTACTGCCGAGCCATCGACACGGCTCGGCAGGACTTTCCCGGGCTCTCGATTCCGAAGGGCTTGGAGTGCGAGTACGTTCCCGAATGGGCAGGCTTGTACCGGGACCTGTTTCTCGGCACCCACGCCATGGACTACCTGGTCGGCGGGGCGCACTGGTACCCGCACCGGGGCGCCTGGACCGCGCTCTATGGCACACCCATGGACGGGCCGATGCTGCGCGACTACGTGGACTACCTCATTGCCGCCATGCAGAGCGGCCTGTTCGCCTTCATCGCGCATCCCGACCTGTTTGGCGTCTGCTACCCGGTTTGGGATGCCGAGGCTGAGGCTTGTTCGCGGGCGCTGCTGACGGCCGCTGCCGAGCTGAAGATGCCGCTGGAGATCAACGGGTATGGCCTGCGTAAACCCATGGTGGAAGCCCCTGATGGCCCGCGCTACAAGTACCCCTGGCTGCCGTTCTGGGAACTGGCGGCCGAATGTGGCGTCGGGGCGGTGCTCAGTTCCGACGCGCACGAGCCCGAGAATGTCGCCACCGGCTTGGTGGAGACCGCGGAGATCGCCCGGCGCTATGGGCTGGCGGTGGTCGTGAACCCGGTGGCCGGACCCTCTGCCGTCAAGGCACGGTGAACCCATGCAGGACCGCGAGCGCATCGCCCTGATCTTCATCAACTGGCGCACCGGGGCGCTGGCGGTGAGCGCCGCCCGTAGTGCTCGGGCCAGCACGCAGCACCCGGAACGCCTGCGGTTCATCGTGGTGGACAATGGCTCGGGTGACGACTCGCTGCAGCTTATCGCTCGAGACCTGCCCGAGGCCGAGATCGTGGCGCTGCCAGCCAATCTCGGTTTCGCGAAAGCGGCCAATGCCGGCCTGGCCCGGGTGCGGCAGGAGCGGGTGGCGTTCATCCTGAACACCGATATCGAGTTTCGCAACGACGCCTTGGCGCGGCTCGAAGCCGCGCTTGAGGCCGATCCCAAGGCCGTTCTGGCCTGCCCGAAACTGCTCCGGCCGGATGGCTCGCCGCAACCTGCCGCGGTGCCGGAGCCGAAGCTGTTTTGGGAGCTGACCAACCGTAGCCTGCCGCGCTACCTGATGCGGCTGGTGGCAGGGGAGACGCAGGCCGTCCCCGGGATCGTGGGGCCCTGCATGGCGGTACAGATGGAACGCGCCCGGGCCGGGGTCGGCTTCCTCGATGAGCGCTTCTTCTTCTTCATGGAGGAGACGGACTGGTGCAAGCGCATCCAGGACGCGGGGCAGCATGTGCTGTGGGTTCCGGGCGCCGAGGTGATGCACATGCAGGGCGAGAGCGCCAATCGGCGGCCGACGCGGGCCCGGGTGCAGTTTTACAGCTCACGCTACCGCTACTTTCACAAGCACCGCGGCGCCGTGGTGACGGTGGCGATGTTTGCGGGTCTGTGGCTGAATCTGACGATCGACGTGGTGCTGTACACCCTACTGGCGCTGCTTAGCCTGGGGCGGCCGAAGCAGCGCGACCAGCTGGCGGTATATGCCCGCCTCTGGCTCTGGCACCTGCTGCTGTGTCGACCGAAGTGGGGCTTCGAGCCGCCAGATCAGGGTGGCTGAAGCCCCAGCATCTGTCCGCCGGGGCGCAGCG
This sequence comes from uncultured Victivallales bacterium, assembly GCA_903834675.1. The sequence goes on from CAILKC010000414.1 coordinate 8,592, forward strand.
GGGCGCCGGGGTCAATGAGACGCCCGGGAAACGACGGCGAGACCGGCGCCCAGCGCTGCTGCGACGAATGGCGTCATGGCCCAACCGAGCAGGACGCGCCCGAGCGTGCCGAGGTTCAGGATCTGCACGCCCTTGACCAGGCCCATCCCAAGCACGGCCCCGACCATGGCCTGCGAGGTGCTCACCGGCACGCCGAGCAGAGCGTAAAGATGCACGGTGACGCCCTGCGCCAGCACCACCACCAGGGCGGAGAACCCATCCAGCGGCGTGATGCCGCGGCCGACGGTCATCATGACGCCGCGACTGAACAGCAGGATGCCGAGCGCGATGGTGACGCCGCCCACCGCGACCGCGGCCGACGGGGTCAGGCCACCCCCGGCGATCAGGAAGGAGGCGACATTGGCGACGTTATTGGCACCGAGGGCGTGGGCGCCATAACAGCCGCAGGCGAGCAGCCCGAGGCGGAGGATGGGGTCCATGGTGAAGAGGCTGGGGCGCAGCCACCTGAGCGGCAAGCGCAGGATGAAGTACAGGACGAAGGCCATGAGCATGGCCCCGAGAGGTGTTCCCACCCAGCAGAGGACAATCTTGCCAAGTGGCCCGCGGTTGAGCCCACCCCCCAGGAAGCTGACTCCCACCATGGCGCCGACCACGGCCTGGCTCGCGCTCACCGGCAGGCGCAGGAGCGTCATTCCCGCCACCGTCAGGCCTGCCGCCAAGGCCGCCAGGCCCGCGCTGGTCGAGTTCTGCGGGGTCAACCCCTGGAGCGTAGCCAGCCCGGCTTCGCCCTGCGTCACGGCTCCGAGGACGACGAACCCGGCGGCCAGAAACGCGGCGTGCCGCCAGGAGACCAGGCGTGAACTGACAGCGGTACCGAAGCAGTTGGCCGCGTCATTGGCCCCCATGCTGGCGCCGAGGAAAGAGCCTGCCAGCAGGGTCAGCATGGATGGCTCCGGGGCGTGTCAGGCCTCCCGCTTCAGGGCGAATACGGTGAGGAGGTTGGCGGCGTCCTCGGCCAGATCGCTGCTGGCGGCGGTCAGGGTGACCAGGTCCCGGAAGTGGAGCTTCTGGGCCAGCTCCAGGTCACTGGCGAAGAGGGCCGCCACGAGCTGTTGCTCACACTGGTCCACGCGACTCTCGCAGGCCTTGACGGCGTCGCCGAGTTCACGGGTTCGAGGTTCATTGAGGAGAGCGGCCTCGGCCTGGTCGAGAAGCCCCACCGCCGCCTCGTAACAGCGTTCTCCCAGGTCGGCATAGGCGTCCTGGAAGGCGGCGGGCAACTCGATGCGCTGCAAGACGATTTGGCGCAGCACGTCCTCAAGTTGGTTGATGACGAGGTCCATGTGCTCGAGCAAGCTCATGACATCCTCGCGGGATTCCGGCAGCAACGACTTGGCGAACAAATCGCGCTCCACCTGACGGCGCACCTGGTCGCACTCCGACTCGTCGCGGTGGGAGACGCGAGCGAAGGGATCGAGGTCTTGCAGGCCATGCTGGCGGTAGTGACGGAGGCCGTCCCGGAACGTGTCCGCTACCAGCCTGGCCTTCTCGACGTAGACGGTCAACTGTCGGCGTAGCTCCCGGTTGCGTCGGAACAGGAACATGAACATAGGTCGAGTCCCCCGCCGCGCTGGTCAGGGTTCCAAGAGTACCCACTTACCGCCGAAGTAGCGGATGCCCAGAGCGGGGAGTTCCTTGTCTCCGTAGCGGATTTTCAGCTTGCCGAAGCCGACGCTGGGGCCTCCCGCGTAGTCGATCTTGAAGTCATCGGGGTTGTAGCCCTCGCCAAGGACAGTCTTGAAGGCCTCCTGGTACTCTTGCAGTCGGCGGGTGCGCTGCGCCGGATCCATCCCCTTCCACTCGTTGGGGGGGACGACGGCGGCAAACGCCTCCAGCTCCCCACTCTTGACCGCCCGCGCCCAGGAGCGGAAGGTTTCGGCAGCCTGCACGGCCGGATCGCCGGGGGGCGGGGTGGCGTCAAAGGGGCTGCGCTGGTTGCTGCGGCCGGGCATGACGTAGGCGGAGAGCATGCAGCCGCCGACGCTGCCCAGCGCGATGGCGCGCCGGAGTTGCGCGTCGGCCGACGGCAGTTTCAGGTCTGCCAAGGCTGTCAGGTCCTGGCCTGGCGGCAAACGGACGGTCTGACCCGCGCTGGCGCTGTCCTCGGCGCCGACCTCTACGGTGACCGCGCAGGTGCGCGTCGCTTTGTCCTTCAGCAGCACCCGCACCGTGATCGTGCCGGTGGCCCGGTCATTGGCGCCGACCGTCATGGCGATGCCAGCACTGGCGCTGGTGGTCAGGTTCCCGAGAGTGACGCGCAAGGAAGGGGCGCCGCCGTCGGCACGACAGTCGAGAGTGTGGACCCATTCGACCAGGTCCGGCCCGCTGGCCTTCCTCTCGGAGACGATGCGGACGCTCTCCGGCGCGGGATTCGGGGCCTGACTGAAAGCGGCCGTCGCCGCGAGCAGCAGGGCCGGGATGAGAGATCGGCTCAGCATGGGGCATGTCCTTCCGCGGCACGCCTCGTGCCGCCATGTCGTTGGCATAAGATGCCTGCATCCGCAGGCCTGTCAATCACGGACTCGGGAGCGGTTCAAGGCGTCGCGTGGCTGGGTGTCCTCGAGGGTGGGCGGGTCGACGCGGTAGAACTCCGTCGGCCGCAGGTCCGGAAAGTCCCCGCTTGCCTGGGTCGCCAGGAAGGTGCGGACGTGGTCGCACAACTCGCACGGGAAGGCGTAGGCAGCGCGCGCCACGAAGCCGTACCCGGCGGCGTGCTCATAGAGGGCGGTGGGACCGGCTTCGTAGAGCCTGGTGATGGCCGGATAGCGCTGGGGCTGCAGCGGGGCGCCCAGGTCGGCGATGGCGACGGCCAGACCGGGGCACTTGGTGGGGATGAAATCTCCGTACAGATCGGTGTGGAAGTGGCTGCCGTTCGCCAGCCCTGCGCACGGGCGTCGGCCTTCCTCGAGAATGCGTTCCAAGGGTTGGCGGGGATGGCAGTCTGAGAAGGTCGCCAGGGCTCGGCCGCCCAGGTTGACCCCGTAGCGGCGTTCGAGGGAACCGAGGTAGCCCGGGCCATAGGCGCGCTCGTATTCGTCGAGGCTGTGAGGGCATTGATCGTCGAAATGGTTGATCTCGTCGAAAAACTCCAGGCGCCAGGGAAAGACGCTGGTGCCGGCCTGCTGGCAGGCGCTCATCAGCCCCTTGACCTGGCGAAAGGGAATGAAGGCGTTGTGGAAGGGATCGATGGATACAAGCAGAGTGTGGCACCCCAGGACTTGGAGCTCCCGAAGCAGCTCCACGGCGTGGTCTTCGCCGCGGAACCAGGAGGCGTTGGTCTCGATGTAGTCGATCCCTATGCGCTCGGAGCGGGCGACCCGGAGGACCTCCCGCAACCCGGCGACATCGAGAAAGGGTTCGCCGCCGCCGATATGCAGTGAGCGGCAGCCCAGGCGGCGCACGGCGCGGAGGTTGGCCTCGGCCTGTCCGGGGGTGATGTAGGCGCGTTCCCGCCGCGGACTGCTGCGGTAGACGCAGTGGGCACAGGTGCTGCTGCAGAGGTAATTGGTGATCAGGCCGCCCGCCTGGAGACGGTCAAGACAGAGAACCACCATCGAGCAGGACTCCGGTAGGCAAGACAGGTTAGGCGTCGGCGGCGTCCAGGTCGGCCAACCACTCATCGGGCGTCGCGTCGCTGGGCATGCGCCAATCGCCCCGCGGCGAGAGGGCGATGGTCCCGACTTTCGGTCCATCGGGCAGGCAGGAGCGCTTGAACTGCTGCGCGAAGAAGCGCCGCAGGAAGACCCGTAGCCACTGCCGCAGAACCGCCGGCGTGTAGGCGGCGCCGAAGGCATGACGCGCCAGCATAAGGACTTTGCGCGGCGAAAAGCCACAGCGGATGCCGTAGTAGAGGAAGAAGTCATGCAGTTCGTAGGGGCCGACGACCGCCTCGGTCTTCTGGGCGATTCTGCCATCGGCATCCGGAGGCAGTAGTTCCGGCGAGATGGGCGTAGCGAGAACATCACGCAGAACGGTCGCGGTCGCGGCGGCGGCCTTGGCCTCAGCGTAGTAGCCGATCAGGTAGCACACCAGGGTCTTGGGGACGCCGGCGTTGACGCCGTACATGCTCATGTGGTCGCCGTTGTAGGTACACCAGCCCAAGGCCAGCTCCGAGAGATCGCCCGTGCCGATCACCAGGCCGCCGAGCATATTAGCGCGGTCCATCAGGATCTGGGTGCGTTCGCGGGCCTGCACATTCTCATAAGCGATGTCGCCGGTGGTCCCATCGTGACCGATGTCGGCGAAGTGCTGTCGGCAGCTTGCCGCGATGGGGATGGCCGCGAGCGTGATGCCCAGGCTGTCGCAGAGCGCCTCGACATTGCCGCGGGTGCGGTCGGTGGTCCCGAAGCCCGGCATGGTGATGGCGTGGATGCCGCTCAGGGGCAACCCGAGACGCCCAAAGGCCTCGATGCATACCAGTAGTGCCAGGGTGGAATCCAGGCCGCCGGACAGCCCGATGACGACGGTCGGGACGCCGGTGTGGGCCAGGCGGGTGGCCAGCCCGCTGCTCTGGATGGCGAAGATCTCGTGGCAGCGCTCCTGCCGGACCCGCGGCTCGGACGGGATGAATGGCTGCGCCGCCACGGCGCGCCGCAGCGTGCGCCCACGACCGGCCTCGGGGGCCGTGAAGCGGACCTCGCGGAAATCGCGCAAGCCTGTCCCGGCCCCCCGCACGACGGCCTGCGTGAAGGTGGTGCTGCACTGCCGTTCATGGCGGAGGAACTCGGTATCGACATCGGCGGTGGTCAATTGCGCCCCGCGCTGGAAGCGTTCGCCACGAGCCAGCAGGACGCCATTCTCGGCCAGGATGCAGTCGCCGCCGAAGACCAGGTCGGTGGTGGACTCGCCGACCCCGGCCGAGCAGTAGAGATAGGCCGCCAG
>CAILKC010000415.1 GCA_903834675.1 uncultured Victivallales bacterium
GATGCCAAGCCCGTTCCGGGCAGGTTCGCGGTATCCCCACTGGCACTGGCGCGGTATCCCTCGTGGCCCTGGAGCCCGCGATGCCAAGCCCGTTCCGGGCAGGTTCGCGGTATCCCCACCGGCCCTGGCGCGGTATCCCCACCGGCCCTGGAGCCCGCGATGCCAAGCCCGTTTCGGGCAGGTTCGCGGTATCCCCACGTACGGCGGAGACCGCCGACCTCCAGGCGGGATGCTGGTGAGCCGAGGGTTCTGCAAGAGCCTCTGTAACCTGAGTAGTTACAAAACAGCCCTGGGACCCTTCCCGGCCGCCGTGGCGAACCCCTGGCCTGCAGCTATGGTACGGGCCGCGTGCGCGGCGGCCACCCCGGCTCGGCCGCGACGCCGGGTCGGCAGCCCTCTGCCGCAGAGGATGAACAGGATGGATCGTGATCTGGTCAGTGCCGCTTTTCCGCGTCTGGTCGACCTGGCCCGCGACCGTCTCGAGCACAGTCCGGCCTGCCATGATTGGGACCACACCCTGCGGGTCCTGAACAACGCCCGGCACCTCTGCCGGGTCGAGGGCGCCGACCTGCTCGTGGTCGAGTTCGCGGCGGTACTCCATGACCTTGGCCGGCCGGCCGAACTTGCCGACCAAGGCCGCACCTGCCATGCCGACCAGGGCGCCGCGCTGGTGGGCCAGATACTGCCGACGCTGGGGATCGCCGATGCCGCTTTCACCGACCATGTGGCGGCCTGCGTGCGCACCCATCGCTTCCGTAACCGCACGGCCGACCGACCCGCCACCCCGGAAGCCTGCATCGTCTTTGATGCCGACAAACTCGACAGCATCGGCGCCATCGGCATCGGGCGCTCGTTCCACTTCGCTGGCCGCATCGGCGCCCGGGTACACAACCGGGCTGAGCAGGCACAGGGCTCGGCCAGCTACAGCCGCGAAGACAGCGCCTACCGCGAATTCCTGGTGAAGTTGCGCCACCTGCACGAGCGCATGTTGACCGCCGAGGGGCGCCGTATGGCCGCCTCGCGCCATCTCTTCATGGTCGCTTTCTTCGACCAGCTCAACCGCGAAGTCGGCGGCGAGGACTTTGCCTGAGGTCGTGCAGACGGCACGTACTCAGGCGAGGTTTCCAGCGTAGAGGGGATACAGCGATCCGCCCGGCACAGGCAGCGCGAGCCTCAGAAGGGCAGCGGGGCACCGCAGAAGCCGGTGTGCTTTCGCTGGGGCCGTGCTCTTGAAGCCAACCGCGCCGGGTTGGCGCTCCTCACACGAAGGGGTTGATCACCGTGACCCCAGCGTACTCCTGCCCATGCGCCAAGTCCTCGGAAAACACCGTGGCAGCCCCCGACTGTTTGGCGGCGGCGATGATCGCCGCATCCCAGTAGTGCATCTGGTAGCGCTCCCGCAGTTGCAGGGCCAGCATGACCGTGGCCAAGGTCAGCGGAATCACGTCCAGAGTGTCCGCCAGGTGCTGCACGATGGCGAGCGCGTCCCGGTGCGGTAGGGCGCCTTTACGGGCAGAGGTGGCCTGCACGTAGAACTCTTGCAGGACCTGGCAAGAGAGGACCTGACCGGGCTGTGCCAGCAGGGCGCGGGCGCGCTGCTTCTTGTCCGCTTCGTCCGGACTACCGCTGATGGCGTAGAGCAGGATGTTCGTGTCCAGAAAACCGGGGCTGGCCTCAGCGCTCATACAGGGCCTCGCGCGCTTTTCGCCTGCTGGCGCAGTAGGGGGTCTGTGCCCCATCCATGACATCGAACAGCCGCGCCGCCTTTGCTGCGTACGGCAGCGCACCGCCGTCGACGGCGCTCAGCAAGGATCGTACCAGGGCGCTCAGCGATTGCCCTCGCCGCGCCGCCGTTACCCGGGCGGCACGGTAGACCTCATCGTCCAGCGTGATGGTCACATTTCGCATCGACCTTCTTCCTTACCTTTGGACACAGTATCACAGGAACACAGTACATGTGCTGAGGTTTGGCTGCAAGCGGAAGGCCGCGGGTGGGCCGCAGGTCAGTTCCGTAGGTGGTGACACCTCAGGTCCTGGGGTTCAGGAAACGGCGAGACGGCGAGACGGGGAAACGGCGACTGGAGGAGACGGACAGGGAGACTGGCGGAGAGGAAAACAGGGTTCAGGGTCAGCCAAGC
>CAILKC010000416.1 GCA_903834675.1 uncultured Victivallales bacterium
AGAAGAGGCAGAATGGATGGCGCCCCTTCGGGGCTGAAGAGGCATAGGCGAACCCGCGACTTCCGCGGTTGGGGGTGCCGCCGCGAAACCATACCGGCGGGATGCCGGATCGAGATGGAAATCGAACTCGGGATCGAATCGACGGGGGGGACTCGGACACTCGTCTCTCGACCCACCACGGCGGGCAGGCCCTCGACCCTCTGCGGTTCTCATACAAGCCAACCCCTACGGAGCTGACCTGCGCCCCTTCGCCAGCCAGTTGACGAAGAAGCCTTGAGTGAGGTCCTGTGCCGGTGCAGCGCGGTGCCCCCGGCACTGAATGAAGGCGCCCTCGGGTTTCCCGTACGCGGCGGTCAGAGGTCGAAGGCGCGCGGCGGGCCGAGGACTTCGGCCAGGACGATGGCCTGACGCAGGGATTGGCGCCCCCGCAGGCGGATCGTAAACGGCGGTCGGCCCTGGGCCCGGGTCTCACGGATGATGGCCAGCGCCGGCGGGAAGGCCTTCCTCAGGCTCTCACGGTAGACCGCGTCGCTGGTCGGCGGCCGACTCAGCGGCGGCATTGACGCCTCGGCGGTCGCCACCTCCGCCTGCGGTTGCTCCGGGGTTTCCTCTGCCAGATAGCGCCGTGCGACCGGCGCGGAGTAGGCAGGCCTGGCCACCGGAACCGGCGGCGGCACGGGGGTCGGCAGCGGCGGCGGTACGACGGGCGTCAACGGTGGCGGCGAGGGTTCGCGCTGCCCCAGTTGCTCCAGAATCTCGCGAACGCGGTCCGAGGGCGTCGGTCGTGCCGACTTCTCCGGGCGTAGGGTCGGCGGGAGGGTTGGGTCACCGGTCTCAGCGGTCCATTCGGTCCCGTCGTCCTCCGTCTTGGGACGGTTGCGATTGAACTCCGCAATCCGCCTCAAGACGTTGATGACGATGATGACGAAGATGATGATGGGAAGCAGGCGCATGGTCCACCGTCAGCGCCAGCCCGGTTCGCTACCGGGCTGGCGCCCTTGGCCTCACTGCTGCGTGGGCTTGGCTTGCTCGTGCGTTTCGCCGATGATGCTGTTACGCATTTCGGTGTCGGCCTTGATGTTCTCCAGGCGGTAGTAGTCGAGCACGCCCAGGTTGCCATCGCGCAAGGCCGCGGCCATCGCCAGCGGCACTTCGGCCTGCGCCGCGACCAGCTTGGCCTGCATCTCCTGCACCCGCGCCTTCATCTCCTGTTCCACCGCGATGGCGGCGGCGCGGCGCACCTCGGCCCGGGCCTGGGCCACGCGCGTGTCTGCCTCGGCCTGGTCGGCCTGCAAGCGGGCGCCGATGTTATCGCCGACATCGACATCGGCGATGTCGATGGAGAGGATTTCGAAGGCCGTGCCGCTGTCGAGGCCTTTGTCCAGCACGCGCTTGCTGATGAGGTCGGGGTTTTCGAGCACCGACGCATACGACATCGAGGAACCGATGGTGGTCACGATGCCCTCACCGACGCGGGCAATGATGGTTTCCTCGCCCGCGCCACCGACCAGACGCTCGAGGTTCGCCCGCACCGTCACCCGCGCTTTGGCCTTGACCTGAATACCGTCCTTGGCCACGGCGTCCACCGTGGTGCGGCCCTTGGCGGGATCTGGGCAGTCGATCACCTTCGGCACCACGCTCATGCGCACGGCCTCAAACACGTCACGACCGGCCAGGTCGATGGCGGCGGCCTGCTCGAAGGTCAGCGCAATCCCGGCCTTGTCCGCCGCAATCAGCGCGCTCACCACATTCAGCACGTTGCCGCCGGCCAGGTAGTGCGCCTCGATGTCGTCCGTCGTGATCTTGAACAGACCTGCCTTCTTGAGCCGAACCAGGGCGTCGACGATCAGCGTCGGGCTGACCTTGCGCAACTTCATGCCCACAATGTTCAGGAAGGTGACGTGAGCCTTGGCGGCGAAAGCGTAGATCCAGACATTAAGGAAGGAAATGACGACAAACAGCACCACCAGAATGACCAGGACCAGCGGGATGAGCAGGAGCTTGAGCAGGGCGGGTGACATGGCAGACCTCCTTGGACGGCTGGCTTTGACGCCTATTCGAGCGTCGTTACCACCACACGGTTTCCTTCAACGGCAATGACCTTAATCGGGGTTTTCGCCGCGATCATCTCGCCGCGGGTGATCACGTCTACCCGGGCGCCGTCAATCAGGGCGGTCCCGGCCGGCCGCAGGGTCGAGTGCGCCACGCCCTGCTTGCCGTTAAGACCCTGCTGAGCGATGTCCGAACTCTTCCAGTCGCGCGCATCGTGGTCCAGCATCAGCCGACGGCCCAGCGGGGTCTTGGGGATCAGCTTGATCCAGAGCCAGAAACCGATCAGCCCCAGCAGGCCGGATACCACCAGCAGCGTGGCGCCCCAGGTCGGCCCCTGGAAGATAAAACCGCAGACGATGCCGGTCATGACCAGCATTCCCCCCAAGGCCCCGATCACGCCGCCGGGCAGGAATACCTCGAAGAACAGCAGCAGAAAACCGGCCAAGACCAAGGCGATGATGGTGGTCGCACTCATGATTCGTCGCGGCGCGCGGAGCACCGCATCGTACCTCCGTCTGCAATGTAGTATGGGCAGACGCCCCCTGCCACCCCGATCCCGCCAAGGGTCTCAGCCGCCGGACGCGGCTACTTCAGGTTCAACTGGTAGTACGTCCCGATCTCATCGTCGCGCCCGAACATGGTGGCGATCAGCGCGGTGCGAATCCACATGCCGTTGCGCATCTGGCGCCAGTACATGGCCCGCGGGTCGTGGTCGACGGCCAGGTCGATCTCCTGTCGGCGTGGCAGCGGATGCATGATAATGGTGTTGAATTTGATGCGATTGAGGTGTTCGGCCTTGAAGTGGTACTTGCTGGTGTCAACCCGCTGGCTCTCGCCCTCTTCGGTGTCCCACTCATCCTGAATGCGGGTCATGTAGATGGCGTCGGCCTGGGGCAACACGGCCTCGAAGTCGTGGCTTACGTGGTAGGTCACGCGGGCGGCTGCGAGCTGATCGAGCACGTCCTGGTGGACTTGCAGCTTCTCCGGCGCCACGAAGTACTGGGTCACGTTCGCGTACTTGGTCAGCAGGTAGGAGAGGCTGCGCACAGTGCGTCCGCGGGCGAGGTCCCCCACGAACATCACGGCCTTGCCCTCGATGCCGCCGGTCTTCTCGAAGCTGCGTTGGAGCGTATAGATATCCAGCAGCGCCTGGGTCGGATGCTGATCCTTGCCGGAGCCGGCATTGATGATCGGGATGGGCCGCTCGGTATTGCTCAGCAGCCAGGCCATCTTCTCCGCAAAGCCCTGCAATGGCGTGCGCATGACGATCATGTCGAAGTAGGAGCTGAAGGTGCGCACCGAGTCCTCGCGCGACTCGCCCTTCATCTCACTGGAGGTCGCCGGGTCACGGACCTCGGCTGCCTTCAGTCCGAGGATCTGGCAGGCGGCGTAGAAGGAGAGGAAGGTACGGCTGCTGGGTTGCGAGAAATCCAGCATGGCGCGCTTGTGGCTCAGCAGCGAGGCGAGGAACTCCATGCCCTGCTTGCTCTTGGCGATGCGCCGGATGCGCGTCGCCAGTTGGCAGAGCTGCTCGAGGCGGTCGCGCTCGAACTGCTGAGCGATGAGGACGTGGTAGGGCCGACCGTCGCCCTGCTGGAAGAATGACCCCTTCTTCGACAGCGGCAGCTTCTGGAAGTCGTCCCACGAGATCTGGTCTAGCCGTTGACGGCGCATCGGTCCTGCCCCCCTTTGCTGGTCTTGAGGTCTGACTAGCCGGCCAGCGAGGCCAGCATCATGGCCTTGAGCGTGTGGATGCGATTCTCCGCCTCATCGAAGACCTTTGAGAAGGGAGCCTCGAAGACGTCCTCGGTCACCTCCAGGGCCCCGATCTTCTCCGTCACTTCAGTCTGGTTGTTGTGGAACGCCGGCAGGCAGTGCAGGAAAATGACCCGTCCCTTGGCCAGATTCCCCGTCTGCTCCATCAGCCGCATATTCACCTGGTAGGGCAGCAGCAGGCGCAGGCGCTCCTGGAAGTGGCTTTCTTCGCCCATGCTGGTCCACACGTCGGTGTAGACCACATGGGCGCCGGGCACAGCGGCGGCGGGATCGTGGCAGACGCTGACGGTGCTGCCGTTGCGGGCGGCGGCACGTTGTGCCAGCGCCAGCACGGGTGCCGTCGGCGCCAGCTCCGGCGGACAGCAATCCACCACGTCGATCCCTGCCATGGCGCAGCCCTCGAGCAGCGAGTTGCAGACATTATTACGGCCATCGCCCAGGAAGACCACCTTCAAGCCGCGCAGCGAGCCGAAGTGCTCCTTCATGGTCTGCAGGTCGGCCAGGATCTGGCTGGGATGCCAGTCATCGGTCAGGCCGTTCCACACCGGTACCCCGGAGCGCTCCGCCAGGACCTCGACCGTGCGTTGGGCGAAGCCACGGTACAGGATGCCGTCGAACATGCGGCCCAGCACCCGCGCCGAATCCTCGACCGATTCCTTCTTGCCGAAGTGGATGTCGCTGCGGCCCAGGTACTCGGCCGTCGCCCCCTCGTCGCGCGCCGCCACCACCGCCGCGCAGCGGGTACGCGTCGACGACTTCTCGAACACGAGGCAGAGGTTGCGACCGCGCAAGAGCGGCTGCTCCAGGTGCTCGCCGGCACGCTTGCGCGCCTTGACCTGGATGGCCAGTTCCACCAGCCCCAGCATCTGTCCGTCGGTGATGTCGCCGAGCGTGACGAGACTCCGTCCTCTAAGACCCAGATCGAGGTTCAGTTTCAGCACGCCATTCTCCCGTATGGTCCGGTGGTTCTGCTCTGCAAGGTCAGTACCCTAGCGCACGACCGGCTGGAATGCACGCAGCGCTTGCAGGTAGTGGGTCACGGAATGGGAGCGCTGCACCTGCGGCCCGAGACGTAGCTGCCGCGCGGCGCCGTCTCAGCGCGCGCTCCGCCAGACGATGTCGTAGCCCTGCTTCTCCGCCGCCAGGCGTGGCTTGCCGCCGTCGTCCGCGCCGTCCAAGCCCACGCTGTAGAGCACGAACTCCTCGCCCTCCAGCCGGTAGCACAGCGCTTTTCCGGTGCAGGGGTCCACTTGTTTCTCGAGTGGGATGTCGGCCAGTTGCAGGGCGCTCAGGTTGGCGGGGTAGCCGCCGTGCTCCGTCCGGTACGTCTTCAGTCGCAGGCCAATGCGGCTGACGCGCAGGCTGGACAGGAACTCCGCCATCTTGCCGCAGTAGGGAACCAGCGACGGGAGTATGGCATCCACCACGACGGACTTTGGGCTGCTCGCCGACCTGGCCACGACCGCGAGTTCATCCTTGACGCGGTAGTAGGGCTGGCTGACCAAGTCCGCCAGGCGCAGCAGAGCGGCAGCGTAGGCCACATGCTCAGCGGCGAGTTGGTCAACCGTCAGACTTGGGGCGTCCTTGGCGACACCTTCAGCATTGAGCAACTCCCTGACTTTCTCCGGCGTCTGCGCGAAGATCCATTCGCCGAAGAGCAGCCGTTCGCCGTCGATGGCCAGGGCTCCCGGCGCGCTGTCGTCCAGTCGGTTCAGGAGGGCCTCGAGCTGGCGTAGCAGGACCGGGCTGGGCGGGGCCAGGGCAGCGACGTCCTGCAGCGTCGAGACCGCCATCCTGGCGATGGCGAGGCGCACGAGCTGCGTGATCAGGATGGGCTCGTCTCGGAGAAGATCCGCGAACCGGAGTTGCTGCACGATGCACTCCCAGGCCGTCGCCGCGTCGCCACGCTCCGCCAGCGCGTAGGAGGTCGCGGCCAGAAAACGGGCGAGGTTGCGCAGCTTGGCCAGATGAGGCAGTTGCAGGTTCGGCCCCTGGCTGTAATCGAGGGGAAACCAGCACGTGGGGCGGGCCACGGCGGCGGCGCACAGCGCCAGCGCCCGCCGGGCGGCCGGGCCTTCAAGCCGCCGGGCAAACTCCTCACACACCTCGTCGACCGTCGGCGACCGGTTGCCTTCCTCGGGGAGGTGCAGAGCCTCCACCAGGCGCACCAGATTCCCGGTCGGCGCACCATAGCCTGAGCCGTAGGCCTCTGCCGCCAGGGCCGCCAGGGTCGAGTCCCAGACGTTCTCCGTCTCCAGCGCCGCGAGCGCTTCCATGAGCCCCGGCGCGGCGTTCTCTTCCGCCTGTGGCGCGGCTGGAATGATCTCCGCCGCCGTCCGTGGGTGCGCCGCCACCGGCTTCGTGGTCGCGGCGTCAGGCAATGCCGCGCCTCCCGGCGGCGCCTCTGCCGCCCGCGCCGCAGGCGGCAGGCTGAGTCCCGCCAAGAGCCCGACCAGTCCGGCCACCTTTGCCATCATCCGGAAGCCCGCGCCCTGTCCTGTCATGGTCCAGATCATACTCCTACGCTAGCATAGGCAACCGATGTATGCAAGGCACCCCCTGTACGGCGGAAGCCCCGGCGGTGCCGGAGCGGGCCGCCGGCTCCAGGGCGTTGGCGGACCTGGGCGCTGAGGTCGGCTCAGACGTACTCGACGGTGGCCGGCGGTTTGGGCGTGAGGTCGTAGAGGCAGCGGTTCACGCCTGGGATGGCGGTGATGCGTTGGCAGAGGCGTTCCAGCTTGGGCCAGGGGAGGCGGGTCACGGTGGCTTCACGGGCATCGACGCTCTCGATGCAGCGCACCACGATAATTTCACCGAACTCGCGGCGGCCGTTGCGGATGCCGGTGGCGTAATCGCTGAGCAGGACCGCCAGGTACTGGAAGGCGCCGGTGTCGGCCAGTTCCTCCTCGACGATAGCAGTGGCGGCCCGCACGGTGTTCAAGCGGGCTTGGGTGACCTCGCCGACGATGCGGGTGGCCAAGGCTGGCCCGGGGAAAGGGATGCGTTCCGCGATCGCGGCCGGCAAGCCCAGCAGGCGGGCCACTTCGCGTACGCCGTCCTTGCGCAGTTCCTTCAACGGCTCCAGTACCGCGTAGCCGTAGGCCTTCTGCGGATCGATGCCGAGTTGGGCCAGGATGTTGTGCTGTCGTTTGATGCCCGCGATGGTCTCCTCGATGTCCGTCAGAATCGTGCCGTGCAGGAGGAACTTGGCCCCGGACTCGCGCACGATGCGACCAAACACCTTGGCGTAGAAGGTGTCCGTGATCGCCTGGCGCTTCCATTCCGGGTCGGTGATCCCCTTGAGGGCGCCCAGGAACTCGGCGCGAGCGTCCACGACCTCGATGGGAATGTTCAGCTCGGCGAAGGTTTTGGCCACGCGTTGCGGCTCGCCCTCGCGCATCAGGGCGTTATCGATGAACACGGTTTTGAGCTGCTTGCCCAGGGCGCGGTGCCCGAGCGCGGTCACCACCGAGCTGTCCACGCCACCGCTGAGCGCGTTGATGGCGATGGCGCTGCCCACGCTGGCCCGCAGGTCCGCGATCTGCTTGTCGACGAAAGCTTTGTAGTCCATCCAGCAGCCTCCCATTGAGACGATGCGACCCCCACCAGAGGCGCGGGGTCAGGCGTTCCTGGCCGGACGGGATGCAGCCTGCGCCGGACTCTGCTCCCGACCGGCGAGCCCGACCGCGCCTCTCTTGACGTCCGGCAACGATGCGTCACCGTACCACCCCGTTTCCCTGTCCGCCAGCGCGGCCAGCGGGCGCCCAAGGTGGTTCCAGGATAACGGGCGGCTGGCGATCACGACGTGCATACCTGTGCGGCGGCAACCTCCTGCTGACTAACATGAGGCGACCCCGCCTCTGGGTGAGCGCAACGCCTTGGCGAGCGCCGGATCAGGGCGGGCCGTCGCGGCAAGTACACGCCCCGCTTACGCCAGCCAGCCAGCGAGGGTCCGCAGGCCGGGCTCGATGGCGGCGTGGCTCTGGGGCTCCAGGGCCAGGACGCCGGAGTAGCCGGAGGCGCGCAGAATCTGCATGACCTCCGCGTGCCGCACCGCGCCGGTGCCGAGGTCGACCTGGGTCGCGCCGGGCTTGCCGGGGCCCTGCCAGTGCGGGTTGACGTAGTCCTTGACGTGGAAATGGAGGGTCCACGGCCGCGCCAGGCGGGTGGCCTCGACCTCGTCCTGCTGCCAGAGGTGAAAGTTGCCCGTGTCCAGGCAGAGGCGCAGACCGGCGCTGCCGAGGGACTCCATCAGGCGCAGCATGTCCTGGACCTTGTGCATGAGGGTACCGGCGTTCTCGACCACGAGGGTGAGCCCGGTCTTCTCGAAGCGGGTCAGCACAGCGCCCAGACGCTCGCGGTAGCGTTGGAACATGTCCTCGCCGGCGTAGGTGTGCTGGGTACCGTAGGTGAAGACGAGCTGCGAGCCGAGGATGGCGGCGTTCTCATAGCCGGCGGCAAAGGCCTCGGCCGCGGTGGCCTCGGCCTGGGCACCCGTGGCACAGAGGTCGGCAGGGATGTAGTAGCAGGCGCAGGCGAGACCCTGACGATCCATGGCCCTACGCACCTCCCGTGCCGGGGCCGTGTTCAGAAAGGTCGGGAAGATGTCGAGGGTCTGGGTGCCCCAGCCCTTGACGAGGGCAAGATAGCCGTCCAAGTCCAACGCTTTGCCCTGCCACTCTTTGATCGGGCCAGAGGTCATCAGACCGGTCTGCAGCGCCATGGTCAGTCTCCTTTCGCCTTCAGTACGGACGCCGAGAGCACCCACACCATGGCCGGGCCAGGGGGGTTGTCAAAGGGGGCCGCCTCAGGCGGTCTCGAGGCGGAACAACGAGAGGATGTTGCCGGCGTTGACCGTCTCGCGCAGGGCCGGCGGGGCCCCGACTTCGTCGAAAAGGCGGTCGTGGAAGCGGATGTACTTCTCGACCTCGTGGTGCTCACCGAAGTAGGACGTGTCCGTCCCGAAGCACAGTTTCTTGAAGCAGTCCTCGAGCAACTGGCCGTTGGGGGCGAACATCTCGCGCCAGAACAGCATGGAGCGCAGGATCGCGGTGCCGCCGGAGAGATCGGCGTAGACGGTCGGATGCGCCCACATCACCTTCCAGCACTCATCCCAGAGCGGGTTGCCGAAATGCGCCATCAGGATGCGCAGATGCGGCACGTAGCGTTCGATGGTGTCCATGTGGCAGGTGCGCATGTCGTCCAGCTTCACCCGATACTTTGGCGAGTAGTCGGCGTCGTGCATCAGGTAGCCCGTATGGAAGACGGCGACGCCGTCGCGTTCCTTGATGGCCTCGTAGAGCGGGTAGTAGCGCTCGTCGGCATAGGAATGTTGGGGAATGAAGAACTTGATGCCGCGGGCGCCCTGGTCGAAGAGCCGATGGATCTCGCCGACACCGGTGCGGTCCATCTCGATGATCGGTACCGGGATCACGAAGCTTCCCATCTTGCGGTGAGAGGCGAAGACTTCGTCGGGCGCCATGATCAGGACCACGCCATCAATGCCCTGCTTGCGGCAGGTGGCGATATACTGCTTCGGCGACCCTGCCAAGCGGGTCGCGGCTCCGTGGGCATGCGAGTCAATCCGCATAATACAACCTCTTCCTCACGGCTTTCGGGGTTGCAGAAAGCCTCACGAGCCGGGTTTCAGCGGCACGGCCCAGATATTGCGGTACTGCACCGGGTTGCCGTGGTCCTGGAGAAGGATGGGGCCAGGCTTGTCGAGGTTGGCCCCCTCGCCGCCGCCGGTCGGGCCGGGGATGTCGAGGTTCTCGTGGATCAGCACGCCGTTATGCTGGAGCGTCAGTCGCGCGGCGGCGGTCTTGAGGCCCTGGGCGTCGAAGCGCGGGGCGTGGAACTCGAGGTCGTAGGTCTGCCACTGCAGCGGTGGGGCGCACATGTTGACGCGGGGCCGGGCGACCTTGTAGATGCCGCCGCACTCGTTGTCCAAGCCCTCGAGGCCGTAGCTGTCGAGCACCTGCACTTCATAGCGTCCCTGGAGGTAGACGCCACTGTTGCCACGGGACTGTCCCCTGGCTTCGGGCAGGAAGGGCGTGCGGAACTCGAGGTGCAGGCGACAGTCGGTGAACGGGTCCTTGGTGACGAGGGAACCCGCCTTGGGGCTGATCTCCATAGCGCCATCGCCCAGCAGCTTCCAGCGGCTGCCGCGGGGAGGCTCCTGCATGCCGACGCGCTTCCACGGCACCTTGTCAGGTTCGGTTTCGGGGGCAAAGGGCGTCTTCAGCACCTCCTGGCCGGCGACGCCCTCCTTGGTACAGGGTCCGGCAGCCTCCCAACTGAGAAGGGTGCCATTGACGCGGGCGCCAAGCGTGTCGAGGGCGGCGCCGTCCGCCGCCGTGGCGGCGAGGCGGGCCTTGAGGCTCTCGACGGGCATGCCATCGAGGCCGACCAGGCGCAGGTGCGCGGCCCAATCGCCGCCGCCCTGGCTGACCTTGACCAACAGCTCATTCCAACCTGCCCGCAGGTCGGCTTCGACCCTATCCTGACCCACGGTCAACGGGCGCGGCACGTTGTTCTCGAGAAGGACGGCGCCATTGAGCCAGACCTTGACCCCGTCATCCGAGCCGATCTCGAACTTCACTCGGCAGGCCGCAGGGCTCTGGATGGCATTGCGCAGGTAAGCCGCCGCCTGATCGGCGGCACCGACCTCACGCTTCAGGTCGATGATACCGTAGGGTCGATCGCCCTGGCGCCAGGGGTCGAGGGAAGCGCCAGCGAAGAGCACAACGGCGTCCGGCGGCGGCTTGGCGCCGAGGGTAGGCGACAGTCTCTGGACCGGCTTGAGGGTGGCCGTCCCCTGCAACGGCGCCGGCAGCGTGCCACTCAGCACCCCAGCGGCGAGGCGCAGAGCCTCGCCAAAGCGCACCTCGCCGTCGACAACCAGACCGTCCATGGACGCCAACGGCGCCCCGGGCAGGTCAAAAGCGGCCAGCAGGTTGAGCCGGTAGGCGCCCTTGCCCAAGGCGATCACCTGCGCCGCGATGGGCTTCTCGCCGACAGGGGTCGCCAGCGTGCCGGCCCAGTCACCCATGCAGGGATCACCCTCCGCGGCAAGACCCGCCCCGCAGAGCCCCACGACCACCGCCGCCACCCACCGTCGCCAGCCTTTGGTCCGCATGCGCCTGGACTCCCCCTCTCCTCACATGGCGAAGATCGCGTCCATATCCTTGCTGATCGCCTTCACGGCGGCGCGCGGGTCCTCGCCGGGCCCCTTCAGTTCGGCAGTGATGGCATCGTTGTAGCCGACCTCTCGCAGGGCACTCATGACCGCCTTCCAGTCGATGCTACCCTCGAGCAACTGGGTCCAGGCGTGTTTGGGACCATCGAAGCCCTTGATATGGATCTTACGCAGGCGCGGCCCGAGGGTGCGAATCCACTGCTGCGGGAAACCGTAGGCAACGATATTGCCGACGTCGAAATAGGCGGCCATGTACGGGCTCTTGAAGCTGTCGATGTAGGCCGCGAACTCGATGGGACTGAGCAGGAATTTGTTCCAGACATTCTCCACCGCCAGGGCAACCTTGGCCTTGGCCGCCTGCGGCAAAACCGCAGCGAGGGTATCGCGGGAGCGCTCCCAGGCCTGTTCGTAGGTGACGTCGACCTTGACCACGGCAGGTACGATCAGGACGATGTCGCCACCGAGCGCTGCCGCGGTGTCAAGGCTCTGGATCACGCCGGCCACCGACTTGGCACGCACGGCCGGGTCCGGGTCGGAGAACGGACTGCCCCAGTGGTCCGAGTTCATGACGCTGCTGACCGCCACCCCGGACGCCTTGGACGCCTTCAGGTAGGTGGCGCGCTCCTCGTCGGTGCGCAGGGTGGGGACTTCCACGCACTGGAAGCCCATCTCGGCAGCCAGGGCGAACCGGGCGGCGGGCTCCCCGTTGGGCAGACAGGCGTAACAGATACCCTTCTTCATACTGATCCTCCAATCCACTCTCTGGATGGTTAGTCCGTGCTTGGCCAGTCGCGCAGCCAGACGGTCCCGGCCTGCGGCTCTCTCAACATACACATCTCCGCCCAAGTTCAACCCCGAAGGGGCGCCATCCCTCAGCCCAGGGCAGCGCCCCATGGGCGCTAAGATAACGAAACTCGGTCGCTTTTCGCCCTCCGAAAGCGGTGTCGAGCCACCGCACTCCAAAGCACCCCACGTTGTTGGGGTGCAGTATGATACCGCCTGGCGTGGCGCAGCCAGACAGGCTTTGGACTGTCGGCGGCTTGACGCCGCTTTCTCACCCTTTGGGGTCGTAAGCGGACCTCTGAGTAGTTACCCTAGACGCCTATAGCCGCGGTCTTGGCAGGGTTCTCAGCTACGAAGAAAGACGACCTGTGCAATAAGGAAGTCCGCCTGGAGCGCTGAAGGCGCGCGGCCATACCAGCCCAGGGCAACGCCCTGGGAATAGGATAGTTATGGGTTTGAGCCCTGTAGGGGCGAGCTATCTGCCCT
>CAILKC010000417.1 GCA_903834675.1 uncultured Victivallales bacterium
ATCTGGCCGATGTTCGCTGCCAACCATCTGCGCTCTGCCCGTGAACACCTGGACTTCTATGATCGCACCTTCATGGACTACAAGCGCCAGACCGCGGCTCAGGGCAAGATTGGCATCCGCGTCTGGGAGGGCGCCAGGCCCTTCAAGCCCGGCACCGTGTCGCCGCCCAAGACAGTGTCCGCCTTCGACCAGGCTGCCCTCGACGCCGCCATCGCCAACCCCACCATGGAACAGGCCAAGTCCGGCTACAACGCGCGCAGCATGGCCCAGGTGGCGGAGTTGGTGCAGCTCATGTTCGACGACGTCGCCTTCACCGGTGATGCCGATTACCTGAAGACCGTAGCCGCACCCTGGCTGAAGGAAGCCGTCCTGTTCTACCTGAGCTACCTCAAGCTCGAAGCCGACGGCCTCTACCACATGACCCCCGCCGATGCCCTGGAGATGTGGTGGGAGGTCAAGGACCCCATGACGGATATGTGCGCGGTCCGATACTGCTTCTGGCAGGCGCTCAATCATGGCGCCGATTTCGGCTACGAGCCAGCGCTGTTGGCGACGCTCCGGGAGCGGCTAAGCAAGCTGGCGCCGCTGCCGACCGGGCGCTGGAAGCGGCGTCCGGCGACCCAGGACGAGGTCCCGCCGGGGCGACCATCATACGTCGGCCAGATGGTCGGCGAGATCGAGCGCACCGAGGCGCAATATGCCGCCGCCGGTGACTTCCTCGCCGACCGCTGCGTCTACAACGCCGAGCAGCCTGAGCTGTACGTCATCTACCCATTCGCGCTGGCCGACGCCAACTCCCCAGCGGACGACTGCGAGCGCGCCGTGAACACCTTCAAGGCCAGGCAGAACCCGAACACCTACGGCTGGTCCCAAGACGGCATCCAGGCCGCCCGGCTGCGGCTGCCCAACACCATCGACGTGATCATGGACCACGCCCGGCGCCATCAGCGCTACCCGTACGGTGGCTGGGTCAACGCGGCGGTGCCCTTGCGCGGCTCGAAGCTGAACCTGAGCGATGTGCCTTACTTCGATACCGCCGGCGTCAATCTGACCGCCCTGCAGGAAGCGCTGCTGCAGTCGCACGCGCTCAGCACCCCGGCCAAGACCGACCCGCTGGCTGGTGGCCCACTCGTACTCCTGCCGGCCGTGCGTCGGGACTGGGCCGGCCGCTTCCGCTTGCGCGCCCGCGGCGGCTTCCTGGTTACGGCCGTGTTCCAGCCCAACCGCGTCATCGCGCGCCTGACCATCGAATCCGAGCGGGGCGGGATGCTGACCCTCGCCAATCCGTTCCCGCAATGCCGCATCGCCTGCGCCGGCCAGGACGTCCTCACCAGCGCTGAGCGCCTGGTCACCCTGCCGACGAAGGTCGGCGGAACCTACGACGTCAGCGCGCCATGAGCTGATCGGCGCTTGACAGTCCGTGCGGAACGCCCGCCGGCTCGCATGTGCGTCAACCTGAGCCCCTTTTGAGCGTGCGGTGCCAGCTCGAAAGCGGCGTCCAGCCGCCTGTCTGCGTGTACGCACAGGCAGGCCGCAGTCCAAGGAGTCCCGTCCTTGCCGGGACTCGGTGCCATACCGCGCTGGCCGTGAGGCCGAGCTTTGGAGTGTCTGCGGCTTGACGCAGCTTTGTACCCCCGCGGCTTAGGTTGACGCCGCTGCGCCGGCTCGGGGACCTCTCCGTGCCCGTCTCGTGCGTCTGCGGTAGGCGCGCGGTGATGCACCTTCGGCGGCACGGAACACGCGCGAGAAGTGGAACGGGTTGGGAAGCCCGACAGCGTGGCCGACCGCCGCGACATTGAGCCGGGTTCGCTGCAAGAGTTCGCGTGCCCGGGCAATGCGCCATCGATTCAGGTGCTTCATTGGGCAAACACCGAGTTCCTGCCGGAATAGACGGGCGAACTGGGCCTATGCGCCATCCATTCAGATCAGAGACGGTCCCGGTACTGGCGGGGGCAGGCCCCGGCGTGCCTGCTGCAGGCCTTCGAGAAGCACGTTAGCCGAAGTGCCCGTTGTTGACGATCAGCGCGCCGGGAACCGACGTCGCCCGCAGTGGACCGGCGGACACCTCAGCCGCGGACCCGCTGGTATGCAGGCCGAACTCGAGCAGGGGCTGCCCGCGGGTGGAGTTCGGGACCGTGTCCTCGGCAATGTAGGTGACCGGCACCGTGTCCAGCCCCTCGACCCAGGCCAGCGTCTGGCGGATGACTTCGCAGGTTTCAGACATGTTTCCGCGGTTTGCGTCCATATCGCTCCGGTTGCACCGTTCAGCGTTCTACGGTAGGCTAGATGGCGACGCGAACAAGCTGACTCTTGAACGGATAGGGACATATCCTGACCGCGGCAGGAGCGTCGGCCACGACCCGGGAGAAGCGAGGAGCCATGTACCAGACCACACTGCTGCGCGACGAACACATCGAGCCGATTGCCGACGCTGCCTTTGGCATCCTGGAGCGGATCGGCATCCTCTGTGAGAACGATGAACTGTTGCGCGCGCTCGCCGCGGCCGGGGCGCGGGTCGACTACGCTACTCAGCGCGTGAAGTTCCCGCGGCGCATGGTGGAGGATTACGTCGCGAGCTTCCGGGCACAGTACGGCGGGCGGCTGTACGGGCAGAGTTTCAACGCCGACGGCCTGGTCTCCGAGGGTGCCGGGCAGGCGGGCGGCAGCGCCTTTACCCCGCCGGGGTTGCCGGGTCTGGGCACAGACATTGCGCCCCTGTACTACGATTGGCCCTCCCGCACGCGGCGCAGCAGCAACACCCCCGACTTCATCGCCCTGCTCAAGCTCGGCGAGGTGCTCCAGGGAGGGACTGTGGGCCACTGCCTGACGCCTACGGACGTACCGCCCGTCATCGAGCCGCTGCATTCGGCCTGCATCATGGCGGAGTACGTCACCAACCCCGTCGGCGTCTACTGCTTCCGGGCCGACCAGCGGCCCTACCTGGAGGAGATGGCCGAGATTCTCGGGGTCGGCGAGCGCCTGTTGTGCTGGGGCGCGATCTGCTTCGCGCATCCCCTGCGCTTCGACCGCGAGCCGGCCGGGCGCTTTGTCCATATGGCCCGCGCGGGCGTTTCCATTGGTCTGACGGCCATGCCTGCCGCCGGAGTGTCCACGCCGATCACCCCGGAGGGCTTCATGGCCATGACTGCCGCCGAGCAGGTGGCAGGCTGGATCGCCGGCCGCGCGCTGAACCCGACCGTGCCCCTGGGCGGGTCCATGTGGGCGGGAACGGTCGACATGCGGACCGGCACGGTGAGCTACTCGGCCCCGGACGCCATGTACATGGCCTTCTGCAGTATCGAGTTCATCCGCCGCTGGACCGGGGTCAGTATTCCGCCGGGCAGCGGCGAGTACACCGACGCCAAGGAGCCCGGCCTGTTCGCCGTACTCGAGAAGATGTACAAGGCGATGATGGTCGCCGCGTTCACCGGCCAGCACCCCGGGGTCGGCTCGGGCATGCTCGAGTGCGGCAAGACCATGTGCCCGGTGCAGTTGCTCCTCGAACGCGACTACCTTGGTTCGCTGGGCATTTTCGCCCGCAAGATCGACCCGACGCCCGATAACCTCGCCTTCGACACCATGCTCGACGTCGGCCTGGGCTTCGAGCGCAACTACTTCGAGAGCCAGCACACCTTGAAGGGCTTCCGCGGCAACGTCTGGCTGCCGCATCTCATGGCCCGCGACGGCTGGCGTGGCGGCGCCCAGGATGAGGCGTTGCTTGCCAAGGCCCAGAACCAGATCGACGAGCTGGTGGCACAGTACCGCAAGCCGGAGGGCCGCGAGGACAAGCTGGCGAAAATGCGCGCGGTGGTCGAGCGCGCCCGGCGGGAACTGGCGTGAGGAAGGCTTTCGCCCAGTACTCCGGGACGGCCGACGCGGTGTCCATCAACGCGGCCGGGTCAGGGCTGGACATGGCGGTGAGGTCGAGCTGCCGGTCTCCGAGGAGATCGCCGCCCGGCTGTTTTGTCCGACGCTGCATCCGAGCATGACCGACGAGCAGAACGAGTTCGTCGCCGCGGCCCTGATCGAGACGGTAGCGGAAGTGTGCAGGCTGTGACGGATGCTGGTACTGGCGCGCACCGGCGGCGCCGAGCGCCTGGAGGCAGGGCCGGTTGACGCCGCACCGCCGTGATCCCTGCTCGGAGGCCGATCCAGACACTCCAGGAGACGCAGAGCCCTTCCCCCAATAGGAGCGCACGCATGGTCAGCCTGATCTTCTCGTTCGACACGGAGGACTTCGTGACCCCGGAGTCCGATGACGCGCTGCTGGGGCTCGCCCGGATTCTGACGCAGCACGGGCTGCGCGGCAGCTTCGCCCTGGTCGGCGACAAGGTGCGGGCCCTGCTGGCGCGCGGGCGCCGGGACGTGATCGACGCCTGCCGCGAGCACGACATCCAGTACCACTCCAACAACCACATGTTCTGGCCGCAGACGTCGCTGGCCCTCAGCGCCCTGAACTGGGATGACGGGGTCGATCTGGTGGTCAGGACCGAGCGGCATGGCCTGGAACTTGTCGAGGAGGTGATGGGCCGTCGGCCGGTGGCCTGGGCCCGGCCGGACGGCAACCAGGCGGTGCGCGAGATGTATGGGCTGCGGCTCCTGGGGCTGCGCGCCATGGCCGCCTGCAGCTACACTTTCCCCAGCGGCGCGCCGGTCTGGCTGGTGGACCAGCTCCTGCTCCCGTATAACTTCGCCTTTGAACGGTACCTCAAGCCCGACGTCCCGGCCGCGACGCTGACGGCGGACCTCCTGGCCCTGGCCGCCAGGATCGACGACCTCGACGTGCCGCTGGTCTCCTTCTGCCACCCCACCATGCTGGCCACGGACACGTTCTACGACATGCACAACGTGAAGGTCCGGGGCGTCGTGCCGCCCAAAGCCGAGTGGCGGCCACCGCCGTTTGTCGGACCGGCGGAACTGCGCCGGCGCCTCGCCGTGTTCGCTGGCCTGGTCGAGTTCGTCGGCAGCCGCCGGGACATGGAGGTGATCACGATTTCCGACTACCTGGCGCGTCACGAGGAGGGCCTGTGCTGGCTGTCCGCCGCCGAGGTGACCGCTCTGGCCCAGGCGATCCGCCGCGACTTCAGCTACCAGGAGCACTCCGGCGGGTACCTCTCCGCGGCGGACGTCGCCGGCGTGCTCTCCCACGGTCTGACGCACTGGCGCGAGCACCATCGGCTCCCGGATCAGACGCCGGTCCGCCGCATTGTCGGGCCGCCCGAGCCGGCGTTGGCGCTGGCGGAGGCCCGATCGGCGACCGCAAACGAGCTGGCCACGGCTTGTCAGCAGATCGAATCGGAGATCGAGGCCCGCTGGCGGCTGCCCAGCGCCATCGCCGTGGGGCAACCGGCAGCGGCACCCGTGCCGCCCGCCACGTACCTCATGGCCATGGCCGATGCCGTGCTGCGGCTTGCCGCGGGTGAGCCCGATGCCGCCATCGAGCTGGCGCCACAGCCCGCACTGCCGCGCTGCAAGGACGAACTGCTCGCCAAGGTCCAAGTCGGCGCCTACGTCCTGCCGCAGGACTTCAACCTTGGAGCCATCCCCACGTACACCCATCTGCAGAGCTGGTCGCTGCGGCCGGCGGTGGAGGTGCGTTGATGAGCCGGTGCTGTAAGGACTTCGGGCAGGCCATGGCTGCGGCCGGTTTCAGTGGGCAGGTTGACTCGTTTTGTCCCGGCTGGGAGGAGAGCCAGGCGGCCAGACCGCCCGGCGAGGTGCCGTTCCTGCAGCCCGGGTTTCTGCGTTGGAGCGGCGCGCAGTGCGGCCTGTCGGCGGTCGTGGCGGACGCCATCCTTGCCGCGGCCGCGTGCGTCCGGGCCAATCCAGGTCTGAGCGCCCTGGCCTGGTACTGCCACGAACACCTGTTCCGCGCCTGCGACTCCGGCGTGGCAGTCTCGGGCTGGCCGGTGCCTGCGGCGGCCATGGGACCGCACGCCGGGCTGTTCTACGCTATCGTTCTGTTGTCAGGGACCCCGCAGCGCCAGGAGATCCACCGCCGACTGGGGATCCCGGGGGAGATTGTCCGGGACTCGGTGTCTGATCTGGAGGTCTGCATCCGTACCGAGCCGGTGCGCGAACTCGACGGCCGGTTTGGCATCTCGGGGGCGATCCTGGGATGGCTGCTGCTCACCTGGCGGGGACAGCTCTACCGCCTGGGCCGGCTGCAGTTCCTCCCGGACCGGTTCCATGGCCGACTCCGCGCCTTTCGTCACGTCCGCATCGGCGCCGTGATCGCCCTGGCCGAGGACGGCTGCCAGTTCCGACGAGAAGGGCAGTTCGACGGCGCGGGCGGCATCACGGACCCGGTGGGCGCCTGGACCGCAACTCTGGCGGAGTCCGCCAAGCAGCTCCTTGGCTTCCCGATCTCGCCGCGGGGGCAGGCGGTACGGCACCGGGTGCGGCTCATGAAGGCAGAGTGGCGGCAGATGCTGGTCCCGGGCGATCCGGTGCTGGGCATCCACATGGCCGCCGGGGCGCCGCTGACCCCGGAGGCCTGCGCTGCCTCGGTGCGGAGTGCTCTGCAGTTCTTCCCCACGTACTTCCCAGCCACGCCGTTCGTCGGTTTCGACTGTGTCTCCTGGCTGCTCGATCCGCAGTTGCCCGCGCTTCTGTCGGCGACCTCCAACCTGGTCCGGTTCCAGCAGGAGGTCTACGTCTTCCCGTACCCCGGGGGCAGCGGCGAGATGCCCTGGCAGATGCAGGCCAAGCCGGACCCGCTCACGGGCCAGGTACCGCCGCTGACGAGTATGCAGCGGGCTTCCCAGGCCCACGCCGAGAGGGGTGGCCGCTTCCTCATCGGCGGCGGTTTCCTGCTCCGGGAGGACGCCGCCCGCTGGGGTGAAAGCGTGTACCTCAGCCAGCGGCTGCCCTGGCGTTGGCTGACTCCTGAAGTGGCGCCTGCGCCCAGGGAACACAGGTCGGGCAACCCGGCGAAGAGCAGCCGCACGAAGGTCAGCCCCCCGGCAGGAACGTGACACTGGCAGCCGTCTTGGAGTCGGCAAGTGAGCAGCACCATGAATGACTCAGGAGATCGGGTCGACACAGCGCACGTGAAAGAGGGTTGGAGTGGGCGGGCGGCCGCTTGGCCGCGCGTGGTGGCCGGCGCCTGCCTGGCCTGCGCCGGCTGCGTGGGGCCGACCGCGAAGCTCCTCGACAACAGTCTGAGGTGCGTCGATCTCTCTGATCTGAAGGGGCCGCTGCCGCTGGAACTGGACAACTCGCGCCAGGACAGCCAGGTCCTGGTGAACGCCGGGAAGCCGGGTGAGGGTTGGCATTACGGCAGCCCGTGCGTGGTGTGGAACGCCGAGAAAAACCTGTGGGTGATGTACGTCCACTTCCAAAGCAATCCATACGCCAAGATTGAGGGCTGGGATCTCGGGGGGCGCAGGTCAGTTCCGTAGGGGTTCGCTTGTCTGAGAACCGCAGAGGGTCGAGGGCCTGCCCGCCGTGGAGGGTCGATAGACGAGGG
>CAILKC010000418.1 GCA_903834675.1 uncultured Victivallales bacterium
CACTGCGTCCCCCCCTGGTCTCTTGACCCAGCACGGCGGGCAGGCCCTCGACCCTCTGCGGTTCTCAGACAAGCGAACCCCTACGGGACTGACATGCGTCCGGGCGTCCGGGCGGCTGATTCGCGGTCGCGCGCTGAGCGTGCTACATTCGCGGGGTCTTGCTGCCGGGTGCCGCCGGGCGACACGCCAGCCGGAAAGGCGCCACGGAGGCTGCCGCCGGGTCCGCATACTCATGAAGCGATCAAGCTACATCATCCTGTCGGCGCTCCTGTCGTTGCTGGTGCATGCCATCTTCCTGGCACTGGCGGACCGCATCCTGGTCCGTTCCTACGTCTTCACCCCGCCGGAAGCTGCCCCTCAGATACGCATTTCGGTGGTCAACGTGACTGACCTGGTGATGAGCAAACCGTCGATCCGGAAGAAGCTGATCGACGAAGCTCAACAGCGGCTCCGCGACGCCGCTGTGAGCGGGCCGCAGGTCGAGCAAGCGCTTGAGAAGCTCGACTTGGCCATCGGCACGCCGGACCCCAAGGTGAGGCTGAGGGGGCTGGGCGATTCTCTCTTGAAGCCGAATCTGGTGGACCCGCCCCGGGCCATCATGCCGAGCGCCCCGCCGCCCAAGATTGTCGAGATTGATGGGGACCGGCTGGCGCGGGATCGGTTGGCGTTCGAACGACCGTTCCAGGCCAAGGTGCAACGCTTCGAGTTGCCGCGGGCGAACCTGCCCAGCCTGCTGCCGCCGGGTCCCCTCCGGGGTGGGATCGGCGATACCTTCGATATCAGCATGAGACTGGGAGCGCTGCCGAGTATGCCGGGACTCAGGCCCGGTGACCTGGAGGGGCTCGACGACCAGCTTGGCGATGCGGGCAAGGCCTTCGGGCCTCGCGGCGGCGGGCCGGGACTCGATGACCTGGCCGATGCCAACAAGCTCAAGCGCAACACCCTCGGTTTGGATCTCGACATGCTCGATGCCTTCGTCACCGTGTCAGTCGTGGTCTACCGCGAGCCCGCCGGCGGGGGCTACTTTCGCGCCGACATCGCTCCCAATCGCCGCAGCGACGCCCTGCCGGATGTGACCAAGGACGTCCTGCTGGTCATTGATCACTCAACCAGTATCAGTGGGGCCAAGCTTGAGCAGTTCAAGGAGGGCACCATTGCGGCGTTGCAGTGCCTGAATCCGAAGGATCGCTTTGACGTGGTGGCCTTCACGGAACAGTCGGCACGCTGTTTTGGCACGTTGCAGCCCGTGGCCCCGGAGACCTTGCGCACGGCTCGTGACTACGTGGCCGCGCTGGTCCGTGGCGGCATGACCGATGTGTTCGGCAGCATGGCGCCCTTCGTGTCGGAGAACAATCCGGACCCCGGCCGGCCGCTGAACATCTTTCTGATGTCGGACGGCAACTCCACCATCAACATCCGGCAGGACGACGACTTTGTGCGTGGCATTGTGGGTATGAACCCGGGGAATGTCTCCATTTTCTCCTTCAGTGCCGGCAAGAAGGCGAATCTGTTTCTGCTGCAATTCCTCGGTTATCTCAACCGCGGTTTCAGTCTTCACGAAGAGGAACTGCGCGATTTTCGGGCCGGCCTGGTGCGTTACCTCGGCACCCACTCGAGTCTGCTGGTGGCGGACCTGCGTTACCAGGTCCTTGGTGGGCTCGATGAGGACATCTTCCCGAAACGTCTGCCGCACCTGTACCGCAGCGAAACCCTCTCGATCTTTGGGCGCTACCCGGCGGGCGTGGACGAGTTGACCTTGTCGCTGCTGGGGCGTGATGGTGGCGGCAAGCAGCGGGAGTTGGTGTTTCGACGGACCTTCAGCGAGTGCCCCGAGGTGGGCCGCGAACTGCCGCAGAACTGGGGTGCGCAGAAGATCTTCCACCTCATTGGCCAGCGCACGCTGACCACCGATGCCAAGGTCCGCGCCCTGTGTACCGAGGAGATCGGCCGACTGGCCAAGAGCTACGGTCTCTACGTGCCGTATTGATCCCGGTTCGCTGCGGTTGCGGAGCCCCCGCCTGGGTGTATGGTGTGCGGCTTGCGTTGCCGCCGCGGGCGGAGAGCCAGGCAGTACCACGACCAACAAGGCTGGACCGATGAGCAAGTTCCCTGTCTTGGTAGCCATGGACTTGGAGGGCGTACTCGTCCCCGAGGTGTGGATTGCCGTGGCCGAGGCCACCGGCATACCCGAGTTGCGGCTGACTACCCGTGACCTTGCCGACTACGCGGTCCTGATGAAGCACCGGATGGGTATCCTGCGGCAACATGGGCTGAAACTCACCGACATTCAGCGCGTCATCGCGGGCATGGAACCCCTCCCCGGCGCCCTCGAGTACATGGAGTGGCTGTGCGAGCGCTACCAGAACGTGATCCTCTCCGACACGTTCTACGAATTCGCCTCGCCGTTCATGCGTAAGCTCGGTTGGCCGCTGCTCTTGTGCAACTCCCTGGAGGTTGACGGGGACGGCATGGTGGCGAACTACCAGATGCGTATCCTCGATGGTAAACGCCACGCCGTGCTGAGCCTGAAGAATCTCAACTTCCGCGTCATTGCCATGGGTGACTCGTTCAACGACACCGC
>CAILKC010000419.1 GCA_903834675.1 uncultured Victivallales bacterium
ACACAGCTTTGCACCCCCACCGATTAGATTGACGCCGGTGGGCCTTGCCGGGGCTTCCGCCGTCTCTGGGTCTTGCCGACGGCGGTCCTGCCGACGGGGGCTACCGCGAACCCGGCCCCGGCGGGTCCTTGGCATCGCGGGCTCCAGGGCGGCGAGGGCGGGGATACCGCGAACCCGGCCCCGGCGGGTCCTTGGCATCGCGGGCTCCAGGGCGGCGAGGGCGGGGATACCACGAACCCGGCCTCGGCGGGTCCTTGGCATCGCGGGCTCCAGGGCGGCGGGGGCGGGGATACCGCCTTGAAGCCCTGTGCCGCGCGTCACGACTGGGATACCGGGTTCGACGTGCCATCTTACGGGCTTGGTCTACAATCGACCTGTCAAGGTCGTGGAGTGGTGGGGCTATGGAAATCAACGGAGACCTCTTGTGAAACTGTCCTTCATGACTTTCCTCTACCCTCAGTTCAGCCACGAGGCGGTGCTCGCCAAAGCGCAGCAGTTCGGCTACCATGGCATCGAGTGGCGGGCTGAGGCCAAGCACCAACACGGGGTGGAGTTGGACGTGCCCGCGGCGGAGATCCGGGCCATCCGGGCCCGCGTGGCGGCGGCCGGACTGGAGACGTCTTGTCTGGCCACCAGCATCCGTTTCTGCAGTCCGGACAAGGCCGACCGCGAGGCCAACCTGGCGCGTCTGGCCCGCTACGTCGACCTGGCTGCCGAGATCGGGGCGCCTTGCATCCGCTTCTTTGCCGACCCGCTTCCCAACCTGGGCCGCGGGGCGCGCGCGGAAAGCTACCGGGTCCAAGCCGACTACATGCGGCAAGCGGCCGAGCGGGCCGCGCCGACTGGGGTCAGGCTTTGCCTCGAGACCCACTCGGTGTTCCGCGCTTTTGACGCGGGTGAGACCCTGTTCCAGGCGGGCTACCCGTCGGCCCTGTGGATCAACTGGCACCTCGAACACTGCATCCTGCATGGCGAGGACGTGGACGAAGCGTACCGCCATGTCAAGGGCCGCGTGACCCATGCCCACTTCAGCATGTCACCCCATGTCGAGCGCCAGATGGAACTGCTGGCGGCCGAGGGTTTCACCGGGCATTTCTCGCTTGAAGTCATGGCGGAGAATGAAGCCGTGGCGGACCAGACCATGGCCGCACAGGCCGCTGGTTGGAAGGCCGTTTGGCAGCGCCTGGGGAGTCCTTGACGGGGAGGCTGGGCAAGGTCATGAAAGCCCTGTTGCTCGGGACCGGCGCCGCCGACATCCAGGCGCCTGACCAGTGCCGCTGCGCCAACTGCGCCGCCGTGCGCCAGCGCCAGGGACGCTGCCGCCGGACCTACACGGCGACGCTGCTCGACGGCGAGCTCCTGCTGGACTGTGGCGCCACCGTCCCCGCCCAACTGGCGAGGTTGGCGCCGCTCGCCCGGCCCCGCTTTCTGCTGGTGACCCATCCGGACCCGGATCACTTCGACCTGGATACCATTGCCGCGCTGGCGGCGCGGGCGACGTCCGGCCGTCTGGTCATCTGCGGCAGCCCGGCGGTGGTCGCGGCTTTGCAGGCGCGCTCGCCGCAGATTCCCGCTGACCTGTGGCCCCTCCGAGCCTTCCAGACCCTCGTGCTGGATACCTGGTCCGTGCGGGCGCTTCCAGCCCGGCATCGCGGCGCCGCCGGGGACTCCCTGCTCTACCTGGTTTCGCGACACCAGCACTGCCTGTTCTATGCTACCGACACCGGGCCGCTTCTGGACGAGACCCGTGCTGCTTTGGGCGGGACCCGCCTGCACGCCGTGATCGGCGAGGCCACCTTCGGCCTGCTGACCGCTGGCATCCCGGATCTGCCCTCGGCCCACCTGAACTTTCCGCTGCTGTGCGCTCTCCGCGACGACCTGCTGCAGGAGGGCGTGATCGCCGCTGAGACGCCCTTTGTGGCTACGCACCTGAGCCTGCACTGCTGTCCGCCCCACGAGGAGTCCGCCGCCTGGCTGGCACAGCGTGGGGTACAGGCCGGCTATGACGGCATGGAAGTGGAGTGGTAGGGGCGCGCCATCGCCGCCGGAACGCAGGCGGAGCCTATGGGGTGCGCGAAACCGGCTAAGGCCTCTACTACGTGCTTGGCGCGGCGCACGCCGGACTCACGGGGCGGCGGGGGCCGGGGTGGCGGCCGCAGGCGCGGCGGCCGCGGGCGGTGGCAGGGGGGTGGCGGGCGGTGGCGCCAGGGCGTCCTGGGCCGCGATACGGAGGACCTCGTTGGCATCCTGCAGGGCCAGGCCCACGACCTCCTGAGCGACCTTGCCGCCGATGAGGTTGAGGGCGCGGACGACTTCGGTCCGCACCGCAGGGTCCGGGCTGGAGAAGGCCCCGGCGAGAACGACCAGGCCGACCTCGCCGCGGGCCACCGCTACCTTGGCCACCGCCAGGCGCTGCTGGGGCTCGCCCTTGGCTGCCACGGCGTAGAGCAGCAGCAGGCCGTCCTCGCCCTTTAGCGCCGCCACCTCGGGGATCAGGCTATCGACGGTGGCCGGGTCGGCGTTCTTGGCTAGGGCCGCGACAAAAAGCGGCGCCTGGCCCATGCTGTCGCTGGCGCGGATGAGCGCCTGCCGGAGAGTCGTATCGGTGTCCTTGGCCATCAGCAGAAACAGCAGCAGCGTATCCGCCGTCGGCGCTGCCGCCATGGTCTCAATCAGGTAGACCCGGTCCGCGACCGGCAGCCGGTCGTAGCAGAGGCCGACGACCCCATAGCCCGGCTCGCCCAGTTCCAGGGCCTGCCGCAGTACGGCCTGGCGCACACTCTGATGCGGGGTGAATTCCGCCGCGCGTGCCGCCAGCACGGAACCCTCTTTGCCCAGGGTCTGCCAGTCCTGCAAGGCAGCCGTTTGGGCTGTCTCATCGCCAGCACGGATACGGTCGGCCCGGGCGCGGATGTCGGCACTCAGGGTGTCCGGCGCCGCGGCGACGGCCTTCAGGGCGGCAGTCTGTTCCTTGATCTTGGTCGAGAACGCCTCGAAGCGGGGCTTGAGGGTGTCCAGTTCCTGCTTGAGCAGCTCAATGCGGCGGTCGAACTCGGCGGCTTTCGCCTTGATGGCGGCGACGTCCTTGAACAGGGGCGCCCCGGCCCCCGCCGGCTGCTGGGCCACGAGCTCGAGCCGCAGCATTCCGCCGACAACCAGTGCCAGGCACGCGAGGCGCACGATGCATTTGGGAATCATGGGGTCAACCTCAGTCTTGGGCGAGGGTCCAGAAGGCGTGCTTCGGGTAGCTTTGCCAGTCGACG
Organism: uncultured Victivallales bacterium; assembly: GCA_903834675.1. The sequence goes on from CAILKC010000419.1 coordinate 3,264, forward strand.
TGGCCGTCGACCCACAGCGCATTGAAGCCATTGTTGTGGCGCATCGACTGCTGGGACGGGTCGGTGGCGTTCCAGTAAAGCATGCGGGTGACAATCCAGTTGGACGCGCCTACGTCCGTGGTGCTGGCCGAGCAGAAGAGGTCAGAGATGTGGATGGTGCCGCTCGGGACGACGACCTCAGGCTCCTTGCGATGCACCGTGAGGCCGACCAAGCCGATCGAGGGGGAGGCTGAGGAGCAAGGCATGTCGTAGGAAGGGCGCCAGGGCCGATCTTCGGTGCCACAACCGCACTTGGCGCCAGTCCAGCCGTAGTTCGGACACTTCAGCACAGTGGTGTCGGCGACGTAGCCTTTGACCATGTCGTACCAGTACTCCCGCATGTCGGCGGCATTGCGGCTAAGGCACTTGTTGACGAAATTACTGTCGCTGTCGGCGGTGTACATGGTCAGCGCCAGGCCGAGTTGTTTGAGGTTCGAGGCGCACGACGCCTGGCGGGCTTTCTCCCTGGCTTTGGCCAACGCCGGCAGCAGCATGGCCGCCAGGATGGCGATGATGGCAATGACCACAAGCAACTCGATGAGGGTGAACCAGCGGCGGCGGGTGCGAGCCATGGCGTCTTTCCTCAGCAATTTTCAACCTGTGCAATAAGGATGGGCCGAGGTATTCAGCCCCAAAGGGGCGTTTCATACCAGCCCAGGGCAACGCCCTGGGTCCCTGTCCTCCCCGAGGTTTGAGCCCTGAAGGGGCGGCCCATGCGACCTCGGCGTAAATGTAGGGCAGATAGCTCGCCCCTACAGGGCTCAATCCCATAACTATCCTATTCCCAGGGCGTTGCCCTGGGCTGGTATCGCGGCGCGCCTTCAGCGCTCCAGACGGACTCCCTTATTGCACAGGTCGGCAATTTTCGGTCTCAGGCGGTCTTTGAAAGGGACCCCCATACAGGCCATTCAGGGTAGCACTCTCGCGTGCCGGATGCAAGTTCCTCGGTCAGTCCTGGGCGATGGTCCAGAAGGACTGGCGCGGGTAGTTCTTCCACTCGACATGGCCGTCGAGCCAGGTGGCATTGAAGCCGCTGCTGTGGCGCATGGAACGCGCCGATGGGTCGGTGGCGGACCAGGTCAGCATGCGGCTCACGATGGAGTCAGCCGTGCCCACGCCCATGGTGGCGGCCGAGCAGCAGAGGTCGGAGATGTAGATGGTAGCGCTCGGGACGATGATCTCAGACTCCTGGCGGTGCGCGTTGGTCTTGTAGGCGCCGACCGAGATGGCGGCGGCGCCGGCCCCCGAGCAAGGCATGTCATAGGAGGGGCGGTTGGGTCGGTCTTCGCTGGCGCCACAACTGCACTTGAGCCCGGTCCAGCCGTATTCGGGACACTTCAGCACATTGCTGTCGGCGATATAGCTCTTGATCGTCTCATACCAGTACTCGCGCATGTCAGGGGAATTGCTGGAAAGGCACTTCTTGACATAGCAGCCGTTGTTGTCCGAAGTGTACATGATCAACCCCAGGCCGAGTTGCTTGAGGTTCGAGGCGCACGACGCCGAGCGGGCTTTCTCTCTGGCTTTGGCCAACGCCGGCAACAGCATGGCTGCCAGGATGGCGATGATGGCAATGACCACGAGCAACTCGATGAGGGTGAACCCGCGGCGGCCGGTGCGAGCCATGGCGTCTTTCCTCCGCAAGATCAACTCGACACGAGGTTCGGAAAGGGGTACCCAACGAACGTTCTACTCTATGCCTCGCGCGCGTTACATACAAGACCCTCAAGCGCGACTTCAAGAAACCACCGTCAGCCTTAGTCCTGCACCGGGCGCAAGTCAGCTCCGTAGGGGTTTGCTTGTAGGAGACTTGCAGCAACCTCGTATGACCCAAAGCGCTTCCCATTCAGCCCCTCGTCCGCCGCGGCGGACGAAGGGCGTTGGAGGGCGCCGCTGCGTCGGCGCCGCGGCGGCCACGCAGGGCCGCCCTCCAGGCGATCCGGCGCGTCCCGGCCGGAGCGGAATGGGACCCGCGTCGGCACGTCTCATTCCGGTAGGTCCGGCACCAGCCGGGGGCTTGGCTGACCCTGAACCCTGTTTTCCTCTCCGCCAGTCTCCCTGTCCGTCTCCTCCAGTCTCCGTTTCCCCGTCTCGCCGTCTCGCCGTTTCCTGAACCCCAGGACCTGAGGTGTCACCACCTACGGAACTGACCTGCGCCCTCCTGCACCCGTGTCTCTGGCCGCCCGGGCACGGCCGGCTATAGTACGCGGCTGGCCAGGCGGTGTCGGGGTCGGGGTTAACCGGCCTCCCGGCCCGCCAGAACCGACGGTCGGCGACACTCACGACCTCCGCGTCGTTGCCAAGATTCCGACGGACGATAAGCCCATGAAACCCTATGCCGTACGCGCGGCCCGTTGCGACCACCGCGCCACTGACGAGATCATCTATGCCACGCTGCGGCAGATCACCATGCCGTTGACGCGAGCCTGGGCGCGCCTGGAGGCGGCCCGGACCATCCTGATCAAGACCAACATGGTCTGGTTGCCGGAACAGCTTCGGTATCACGCCGGTCGCCGCCAGGAGCACGTCGACGAGGCCGTCTTCCGCGCCGTCCTGCGCTTGCTGCGCGAGCGCACGAAAGCCCGCCTGCTGGTGCCCGACACGACTCTGGTCGGCGCCGAGCGTCCCGGTCGCGATGTGAACTTTCTGCCGCTGCTGGCGGAGTTCGGCGCCGAGTATGTCGAGTGCAGCGATGCGCCGGTGCGCTGGTTCGATGTGCCAGGCGGCGGCATTCTTTTCGGGCGTTATCTCATGCATGGCTGCCTGGCTGAGGCGGACGCCGTGGTGTCGGTGGCCAAGATGAAGAACCACGGCTTCGCCGGCATCACCCTGACCATCAAGAACCTCTTTGGGCTGTGCCCCTTGCCGCCGTTAGGGCGACCGCGCTCCTACTTCCACCACCTGGTGCGCCTGCCGTGCTTCCTGGCGGATTACGGCCAACTGGTCAACCCCTGCCTGAACATCGTCGACGGCTTGGTGGGTCAGGCCCGCCGTGAGTGGGGGGGGGAAGCCCGCATCTGCGATACGCTGCTGGCAGGCGATCACCCCGTGGCCACCGATGCCTGCGGCGCCTGGCTTATGGGCCACGACCCGGCCGCCAACTGGCCGACGCCGCCCTACCGCCGCGACCGCAGCACTCTGCGCCTGGCCGCCGACCACGGCTTTGGCACCGTCGACCTGAAGCAGATCGACTTCGAGAGCGATCTCACGCGCCCGGTGGCCGAGTTCGACTCGGAACAGACCGATCCGCAGGAGCGCGTTGGCAGATGGCTGTGCTCGACCTGTGAGCAGGCCCTCTTCTTCAGGGACCACCAGCGCGACCTGATCGGCCGCTATGCCAACGAGTTTGTCTACATCCAGGACCGCGAGGTGGTCTGGCACGGCCCCGATCCGCAGAACCTCGGCAGCCGCCGCAGCCTCAGCGGTGAGCGTCCCGACAGCGCTCTCTGGCTGAAGTTCGTCGACCCCGACGAGACCGAGCAGGAGCACTTCGAGCTCTACGAGCAGGCCCTGCCCTACTTCGAGGCGCAGCTTCGCTAAGACGCCGCCGCACCGGCGCGGTCCCGCGCCCCAAAGGGGCTTTGGGACACAGCCCCGTTGGGGCAACAGCCGGGCGGCTGTGGCCGGGAAAGAGCCCTGAAGCGCTACCGCCGCGCCGGACGAAAGGAGTTCCAAGTATGAACACCACCGCATTGACCCGCCTGCTGCTGGTGCTGGGCCTCGCTGGGGCCACGGCACAGACCGTCTCGCGCTGGGAAGAGCTGGGCGCCGCGGCGCGACCGTTGGAGGCCATCGAGCCCACGCCCACCGGCGAGGGGCACCTGGGGTTGGTCAAATCCGGCGAGCCGGTCCAGATCCGCTTTCCGGTGCCGCGGGAGCCCTTGCTCGGCTACTGGCTCAGCCTGGGAAACCTGGTGGCCTACACGGGCAAGGGCAGCTCCTATCAGCTTGTGCTTCGGCGTGACGGCCCGCAGGGTGCGGTGGTGTATACCGGTCCCGCGATCCGCACGGGCGACGAGTGGAATGCCAGCAACCGTAGTCCGCTCGATATCACCGAGCACCTGACCGCGGCGGACCGCGAGCGCGGCCTCCTCGACCTCTACGTCACCGGCATCGTGGCCGACGACGGCTGGACGCTCTACCGGCACCGGCCGCAGCGGCCCGTGCTGGCGTATGCCGCGATCGAGACCGAGGACAGGCGTCGGCAGGTGGCCGCGGGCAAGGCCATGCAGGCACGCGCGGTGGCCGTCCTTCCGGCGCCGCGCCAGATCGAGCTGACCGAGGGCAGATTGGTGCTGCCGGCGGGCGCCCGCATCGTGGTCGCGCCCGGCGCGCCGGAGCTGGTTGCCAGCGCGGCGCAGGAACTGCACGATCTGGTAGCCGAGCGCACCGGGGTTGAGCTGGTGGTCGCGGCGTCGGCGGAGTCCGCCGCGCCGGGGATCAGGTTGGTGCTTGCCGCGGTCGGCTCGCCCGCGGCGGCGCCCATACCGCCCCAGGGCGAGAGCTACGAATTGACCCTCACGGCCCAGGGCGCCACGGTCACGGGCCGCGACGCGGCCGGTTGCTTCTACGGCGCCATGACCCTCGGCCAGCTGGCGCAGTCCGCCCCCGGCGGCGGGGTGGCGCTGCCGTGCGGACGTATCCTCGACGGGCCGGCCTTTCCGCAACGCCTTATCCAATACGACGTCGCCCGCGGCCAAACCATCGAGGTCGACTACGTCAAACGCATGATCCGCGAGCTGGCGCGCTGCAAGATCAACGGCCTGGTCTTCTACATGGAAGATGACTTCCAGTTCCGCCAGTTTCCTTTCCTGGGACGGCCGGGCACCTTCACCCACGACAAGGCCCGCGAGTTGAGCACCTTCGCCCGGCGCTACGGGGTCCAACTGATCCCGCAGTTCGAGGCGTTGGGACACGCCAGCGCCGTGCTCAGGCACAACGAACTGACGGGGTTGCGCGAGGGGGGTGATGCCTGGGTCTTCTGCACCTCCGCTCCCGCGACCTGGGCCTTCTTCGACGCGGTCTTCGGCGAGCTGGCCGAAGCGTTCCCGGACGCCGCCTTCATCCACACGGGCGGCGACGAGTTCGAGTCGGGTTTCGGCAAGTGCGAGCGCTGCAAGGCGACCGTCGCAACCCGCGGTCTTGGCGGTCTTTACGCCGACCACATGAACCAGCTCAATGCGCTGGTGAAAAAACGCGGTCGCACGATGCTGTTCTGGCCGTCGCATACGGGACCTACGCCGGAGCTCAGCGACATGAGCCTGAAGTACCAGAGCCAGCTCGAGAAGGACTGCATCCCGACCGAGTGGATCTACCATGGTCCGGCCACCTATCCGACCCTCGAGGCCTACCAGCAGGCCGGCTTCAAGGACGTCTTCTGCAGTCCGGCGGTCGAGAGCTACTCGCGGGTCTGGCCCGATCATGTGACCACGCTGCGGGCCATCCGTGGCTTCTACCGTGCCGGCCTGGAACGCGGCTGCGGCGGGGCCTACTGCACCACCTGGGAGTTCATGCATGGAGCGCTGTGGGAGAACAGTTGGTACGGACTGCTGTTCGCGGCCGAGTGCTCGTGGAACCCCGGCAGCACCAGCCAGAGCCAATTCACCCGACGTTTTGCGGATGTCTGGTGGGGCCTGACCCCGGCAGACGACGCGGTGGCCGCCACGGTCGCCGCCGCTGTCTTGGAGCCGCTGCCCTCCAGCGGTCCGGCAGCGCTCTGGCACTCCGGCGTCTATCTCCGCGACCTGCTCTGGGCGCCAGCGCCGCGGGTGCTGCGGGAGTTTGCCCTCAAGCGACCCGAGGTAGCGGCCAACGTCGATGGCCTGCGCACGGCCATCGCAGCGGCCACGGGGCAGCTGGAGAGCCTTGCCCCGCGGATTCGGCGCAATGCACTCACCTTACGCTCGGCGCGCCTGGGCTTCGCCTTGATCCGCTACGCCGGCGACAAGCTCAGCGGTATGCAACAGGCGTCGGTGCGCTATCGCGAGGCTCTTGCCGCCGCCCCCGGCGACCCCGCCACTGGCGCGGCCAGGCTTGGCGAGGTCCACACCGTGCTGCTCGACCTGCAGCGCCAGGCAGAAGCCCTGGCCGACGAGTACGGCTATTTCGTGGCCCATTGCGGCGCCTATGCCGGCGACGCGGAACAACTGAGCGCCCAGGCGGCCGACTTTGGCAAGCTCGGCGCGACGGTGGCGGCGGCGCAGGCCCGCCTCGGCGCCGGGCAGGCGGGCGACCTGCCGGCGGCGGCTGAACTCGGCTTCCTGCAGGGCACCTACACCCGCCTGGGAGAATGGACGCCTGAGCAGATGAGCGAGGACAAGGCGGTGTTACGGCTGGATGTTACCCCCTTCATCAAGACGGCGGGCGAGGTCGGGATCGAGTGGGAGTACACGCGCGGCGCCCACGCGCTGGCCATCCTGACCACGCAGGTGCTTGTGGCTGGCCGGGTGGTGGCCGAGGACCGCCACGCTGGCCTCACCGGTGCCGTGCATCAGCAGAATGTCTACCGCCTCGCGGTACCGACCATCCCCCCTGGCGCCACCGTCGAACTGCTGGCCGAGACCGCCTCCCGTGGCGGCACCGACTCGCGCGGCACGGTCTGGTTGGTCACCGCCCCCGCTGCCACGGCGCAGCCCTGAGCGGCGCGGGGAGGTCCCGGCTGGCTGGGCGGGGCGGTTTCCAGAAACCGCCCGGTTGGCTGGGCGGCCACCGGCGCAGCGCCTGGTCGCGAAGGCTATAGTGTGGGCTTGCGGACCCGGTTCCGCCAGGGCCGCGGACAGCATGCGGGGTGTCCGTCGGAGCCCGGGTGGGTTCACTCCCCGGCAAGGAAGTGGTTGTGGCAGGCATAGCGCTCAACGGTTCATTCAGGCCCCCGGGTGACAAGTCGATTTCGCACCGGGTGGCCTTGTTTTCATTGCTGGCGACAGGCTCCTGCGAGGTCCGCGCCTATTCGGACTGCCAGGACTGCGCCAGCACCTTACGGGTTGTGGGTCAGCTTGGCGGCAAGGTGCATTCGCAGGGCGGCCGACTGGTGATTGGTGGCGCGGCGGGCGCGGTGGCGCCGCAGGCCCACCTCGACTGCGAAAACTCCGGGACCACCATCCGCATGTTGCAGGGCATCCTGGCCGGGCGACCGGGGCTCTACACTCTTGATGGCGATGCCTCGTTGCGGCGCCGGCCGATGGAGCGCGTGGCCATCCCGCTGCGGCTGATGGGAGCTGCGATCGAGACCACTGCCGGGCGCGCGCCGGTGACTGTGCGCGGCGCTTGCCTGAAGGCCATCGACTACACCCTCCCCGTCGCCAGCGCCCAGCTCAAGAGCGCCCTGCTGCTGGCCGGACTTCAGGCCGCTGGACCCTGCCGCATCAGCGAGCCCGCCGCCAGCCGCGATCACAGCGAACGCCTGTTGCGCGCCTGGGGCGCGGACCTGCGCCAGGATGGCAACACGGTGACCATCGTCCCGGGGGGACTCGTGCTCCCCCCCGTGTTTACCGTTCCCGGCGATGCCAGCGGCGCGGCATTCTTCATCTGCGGCGCGGCGATCGTGCCCGGCAGCGACGTCACCGGCACCGAAGTCCTGCTCAATGTCTCTCGCCTCGGCTGGATCGAGGTGCTGCGCCGCCTGGGCGCCACGGTCGAAACTCGGATCGAGAGTGAATCCGCGGAGCCCATGGGCACGGTGCGTGCCGCCTACGCCGAGGGCCTGCGGGCCTGCGAGGTCACGGCGGCGGAGATTCCGAATGTGGTGGATGAGATTCCCATCCTGGCGGTGGTGGCGACCCAGGCCCGCGGCACCACGGTATTCCGCGCCTGTGGCGAGCTGCGGGTCAAGGAATGCGACCGCCTGGAGGCTATCGTGACCGAGCTGGGGCGCTTCGGCGCCGAGGCGCGGGTTGTGGGCGACGACCTGTTTGTGCGCGGTCCGACGCGGCTGAAGACGCCGACTACGCCCTGCGAGAGCTACGGCGACCACCGCATCGCCATGTCCTGCCGCATCGCGGCGCTGCTCTGCGACGGCCCGGTCACCATCCGCGACGAGGGCTGTGCGGCCGTGAGTTACCCCGAGTTCGCCCGGACCTTCGCCGCCCTCAGCCGCCCCCTGAACCCATGACCTCTTTTGACGGCAATCTCTATCTGACCGGCTTCATGGGCACTGGCAAGTCCACTCTGGCCCAGGCCCTTGCCAGCGCTCTGCACTGGCCCTGCGTCGATCTGGACGCGCAGCTCGAGCGCCACTTCAGCAGGCCGATTGCCGCGGTCTTCAGTACCTTGGGCGAGGCCGCCTTCCGCCAGCAGGAGACCGCCCTGCTGCGCCGCCTGGCGGGTCGGCAACGGCTGGTGGTGGCCACGGGTGGCGGGGCGCCGGTGGCCCCGGAGAACCGCGCCGCCATGCGTGCCAGTGGTCGCCTCATCCTGCTGCACGCTGCCCCGGCCCGCCTGCGGGAACGTCTCTCGGCCGAGGCCATGGCCCAGCGCCCGCTGTGGGGCGATCTGCCTGCTGTGCAGGCGCTCTACCAGGCCCGTCAGGCCGCCTACGCGGACCACGACCTCGCCCTGGATGCCATCGGCCTTGAGGTCCCGGCGAAGGTGAACGCGGTGCTGCGCTTCCTATTGCCCGAGGGCTGCATTTCGGTGGTTCTCGACGGCCGTGAGTGCCCCGTCGAGGTCACGGTCGACGGGCCGGCCGCGTTGGGTGGGTTGGCTGCGGGTCGGCGGGTCTTTCTGCTGACGGATCGGCACGTGGCCGCCGCGCATCTGGCGCGTTACCGGCTTGGGTTGCCGGAGGCCGTCGAGATCGTGGTGCCTGGCGGCGAGAACGCCAAGTCTCTGCGCCGGGCCGAACACGTTTACCGCGCCCTGCTCGAGGCCCACGCGGAGCGCCGCGATCTGCTCGTGGCCCTGGGCGGTGGCGTGGTCACCGACCTGGGCGCCTTTGTGGCCGCCACCTTCAAGCGCGGGATGGACTTCGCCCTGGTCTCCACCTCGCTGGTGGGCTGCGTCGACGCGGCCATCGGCGGCAAGAGCGCGGTCAACATCGCCGGTTCGAAGAACCAAGTCGGGCTGTTCACCGTGCCGCGCCGGGTGGTGCTCGACCTGGCGGCCCTGAGCACCTTGCCCAGAGCGCAGTTGCGTGAGGGCCTGGTCGAAGCGTACAAGACCGGCCTGGCGTTGCGGCCCGATCTGGCGGCCTTCATCGAGAGCCATCTGCCGCAGCTATTGGTCGGCGACCTGCCAGCGGTCGCCGCGGTGGCGCGCGCCTGTGCCGAGGCAAAAGGCGAGGTGGTGACGGTTGACTTCCGCGAACACGGCCTGCGCCGCGTGCTGAACCTCGGCCACACCTACGGCCACGCCGTCGAGACCTGGCACCACTACCGCGTCAGCCATGGCCAAAGCGTCGCCGTCGGCCTGGTGGTCATGGCGGAACTGAGCCGCGCTCGCGGCCTGATCGACGCCGCCCTGGCCGACCGCGCCGTCCGTACCGTCCGCAGCCTGCTGCGGCGCCAGGTCGAGCTTCCCACCGCGGCGCAGGCCTGGCCCATCATGCTCAACGACAAGAAGGCCAGCGCCGGGCGCCTTACCTTCGTCCTGCTTACTGGCCTCGGCAGCCACACCTGCGTCGACGATGTCACCCCCACCGAACTCGATGCCGCCCTGGACCGCTCCCGGTCAGCGCTAGTCGAGCCCCCCCTGCGAGGTGCGCACTTATGACCCGCCGTGAACGAGTCCGCAAGGCCCTGCGTTTCGAGCCGACCGATCAGGTCCCCAAGGATTTGGGCGCCATGCTCTCCACCTGTGTGAGCTGCTTCGCCTATCCGGGCCTGGTCAGCGCCCTCGGGCTGCCCTACCGGCCGCCGCGCGTCTTCGACACTGGCCAGATGCTGGCCTTGCCCGACCCCGATGTCCTCGATGCCCTGGATTGCGATTGCGCCTTCGTGTCCAGCGACAGCGCCAGTGATGTCCTGCCCGAGCCCGAGCGCTGGAAGCCCTACGACTTTGGCGGCCGCTTGTCTGCCTTGGTCCTGAACCCCAACGTCTTCGTGGTGCAAGCCGACGGCTCCATCGTTCAGAACGGCAGTTCCACCATGGTTCCGGCGTCCTTCGTCTTCTCTGCGGCCCATGGCGGCCAGCTCTTGGATCTCAGTACCGAGCCGCCCCGCGAGAACCTCGAGGCGTTGGCCCGGAACCTGGCCGCGAGCCGCTTCACCCCGGAACGCGTGGCGGCGATCGCCGACTACTGCCGGCGGTCACGCGCGGCCAGCGACCGGGCCATCATGTTCTCCGGGCTCTCGGCGGGACTGGGCTTCCGTAACGGCATGGCGTCCTTCTCGATGCTCTGCATGATGGATCCGGGCTACGTCAAGGATCTGCACTGCGTCCTGGCCGATCACGCCATCGCCCAGGCCGAGCTCCTGCTGCCGGCCATCGCCCCCTACGTCGACGCGCTCATGCTCAGCGCCGATGACCAGGGCATGCAGCAGACCTCGATCCTGCCGCCGGACCTCTACCATGAGCTGTTCACGCCCGCCTACCGCCGGATCAACGACGCCTGCCACCGCATCGCCCCGGACGTCTTCACCTTCTATCACTGCTGCGGGGCTATCTACGACTTGCTTGACGCCATTATCGAAAGTGGCTTCGATGCGTTGAACCCGGTGCAGTGGAGCGCCGGCGGGCACTCGTTCCGCGAGTGGAAGGACCGCTGCCGCAAGCGGATTACCCTGTGGGGCGGCGGGGTCAATACGCAGGCCACCCTGCCGCTGGGCACGCTGGCGGACATCGAACGCGAAGTCGCCGAGGTGGTCGAGGTCATGTCCGCGGATTCCGGCTTCATCTTTTGCGCCATCCACAACCTGCTCGCCGAAATCCCGCCGGAGAAGATTCTGGCTCTGTACCGCACCGCCGCCCGGGTGCGGCCGGCGGTTCGTTGAAGGCTACTACGGAGACCAGCATGCGTATTGGCATCCCCAAAGAACTCAAGGCGCAGGAGTGCCGCGTGGCGCTGCCGCCGGCCGCGGTCGGGGGCCTGGTTCGCGATGGGCACCAGGTGCTGGTGCAGCGCGGGGCGGGCAGCAGCGCCGGATTCGCCGATGCGCAGTTCACCGCGACCGGGGCGCTGCTGGTGGACTCCGCCGTGGAGCTGTACGGCGCGGCGGACCTGGTGGTGAAGGTGAAAGAGCCGCTCGAGGCGGAGTTCGCGCTGTTTCGCCCGGGTCTGGGCATCTTCTGCTACCTGCATTCGGAGACGCGGCCGGCGCTGTTGCGGGCCTTGCTCGAGGCCCGCGTGACCGGCATTGCCTTTGAGAACGTCCGGCTGGCGGACGGCAGCCTGCCGCTGCTGACGCCAATGAGTGTGATCGCGGGCCAACAGGCCATTCTGCAGGCCGCCGCGCTCCTCTGCAACCACCGGGGCGGCGTCGGCCTCAGCCTGGTGGCCTACCCCGGCCTGGAGCCGGCTTACGTCGTGGTCATCGGCGCTGGCCATGCCGGAGTCGCGGCGGCGCGGGTGGCCGCGGCTCTGGGGGCCGAGGTGGCGCTGTTTGAGACGAACCCCGCCCGTATCCGCGCGTTGGAGCCGTTGTTGCCGCACGGCGTACACCTCTGCCACAGCGGCTGTGTGGCGCTCGCTGAGCACCTGCGCCGGGCCGACTTGGTGGTCCATGCCACCACCCTGCCACCCAACACTCCGACCCACCTGATCGACCGTAATCTGGTGCGCAGCATGAAGCCGGGCAGCGTCATCGTGGATATCACCGCCAATCTCGGCGGGGCGATCGAGACCGTCGACCGCTATACGACCCATGCCGAGCCCGTCTACCGCGTCGACGACGTCATCCACTACGTCGTGCCCAATATTCCGGGAACCGTGGCCCACACGGCATCCCAGGCGCTCGGCATGGAAGTCCTTCCCTACACCAGGAAGCTGGCCCAGTACGGCCTGGACGGCGCCCTGGCGCGCTTCCCGGACCTCCTAGCGGGGCTGACCTGCATCGCGGGGACGCTGACCTGGCACGAGGCAGGGAGCTTTCTCGGACTGCCGTGGACGGCCCCGGAGAAAGCCCTGCCGACCGCGGCGCGCGGCTGAACCCGGGCGGCGCTCCGGCCTGGCTTGTATGAGACTTGCAGCAACCTCGTATGATACAAGGCGCTTCCCGTTCCGCCCTTCGTACGCCGCGGCGGACGAGGGGCGTTGGAGGGCGCCGCTGCGTCGGCGCCGCGGCGGCCACGCAGGGCCGCCCTCCAGGCGATCCGGCGCGTACCGGCCGGATCGGAATGGGAACCACGTCGGCAGTCCCATTCCGGTATGTCCGGCCCCAGCCGGGGGCTCTGCTGGGGTCCGTCCCCAAAAGCGCCGAATAGACCCCTCGGACAGGTGGCGCGGTTCGAAATCGCGCTATGGTACCTCCTTTATTGCCGGATTGGCAGGGCGCGGAGCCCCTGCGGTTGCGCACGCTCGGCGGTGTAGAGTTTTCTCCTGCAACCTGATGTGGGCCAGGTGGTCAGAACAGATGCAAAGGGCAGTCAAGTTGGCTGAGAGTTGCCGTGTACAAGATGATTGCAGCAGGGAAAGGATTCAGTCCATGCAGACACCGACGCAGAAGAGATTCACGCTGATTGAGTTGCTGGTGGTGATTGCCATCATCGCCATCCTGGCTGCGATGCTGCTGCCGGCCTTGGCAAAGGCCCGGGAGAAGGCCCGCCAGAGCAACTGTCTGTCGAACGTGAAACAGATCGGCTTGAGCATCCTGATGTACGCGGATGACAATCGTGAGGTACTGTGCCGCCCTTGGGACGACGTCCGTCCGGCTTCATACACCCCTCCAGGCTACACCACCGCCAGCAACTACATCACCTGGGCTGACAGAATGCGGACGTACATCAACAACGACCTGGTCTTCCAGTGCCCCAGCCAGCAGTACACGCAGGCCCAGATGGCCTATACTACGTTCCCGTTTGCCTACTACTACAACATGAACAGCACCGACAACGGGTGCAGCTTTCGGGCCATCGGTGCGATCAAGGTTCCGAGCAACTTCATCGGGGTCGCCGACGGTTGGGGCACCATGGACTACTCCCAAACGGCCACCGTCCACACCAACTGGTACATGACCAACACGACCGTCCGGCGTCACAACAACGGCGCAAGCTTCCTGTTCATGGACGGCCACGCGGCGTGGAGTAACACCGTTACGGACTCTCAGTGGACCGCGGCAGCGGATCCCGACTGAGGGACAGCCGCAGCACCCAAGAGGGCTGAGGCAAGGCAAGGAGTGAAGCCATGCAGGCACCGACGCAGAAGAGATTCACGCTGATTGAGTTGCTGGTGGTGATCGCCATCATCGCCATCCTGGCTGCGATGCTGCTGCCGGCCTTGGCAAAGGCGCGGGAGAAGGCCCGCCAGAGCACCTGCATCAACAACCTCAAGCAGATCGGGCTGGCCTGTGCGATGTACACCGATGACAACAAGGAGTATGTGCTACCGAACTATGAGTATCGCGCTTCTGGTACGGCGCTTTACTGGTGGGAGGATCTCGGCCAGCCGTACATGAACAGCTACAACACCGTCATTTGCCCAAGCCATTCGCCACCGTTGGGCTATACCGCTGTCCGTCCCCCTGGGTTGCCGAACCCTATGCTGTACTCCTACGCCCGTTACACGAGCTATACCACCGGCTACACCCTGGGTCGGTTCACCCGGCCTTCGGACACGATCAACGCGATCGATGCCAAGAACGCAGAGCTCTTCAGCGCCGCGATGGTGACTACCGGCGATCCGGGGAGCTATCTCGATCCCCGCCACAACTTCATGCTCAACGCGCTCTACGTCGACGGCCATTGCTCATCGCTGCAGAACAGTACGCCCGCGATGTGGGTGCCGTGAGAGGTGTCGTCGGCGGATTTTTCCCAGGCCAGAACGGAGTCTCGAGTATAACGCGAAAGGGCTGACCATGAAAGCACGTACGGGCAGGCGCTTCACACTGATCGAGTTGCTGGTGGTGATTGCTATCATCGCCATCCTGGCTGCCATGCTGCTGCCGGCCTTGGCCAAGGCGCGGGACAAGGCGCGCACCGCCTCCTGTTTGAGCAACGTCAAGCAGCTTAACCTGGGCGTTCTCATGTACGCACAGGACTACAACGACACGCTCTGCACCAAGTGGGCGTCGTCCACCCACACACCGGTTGGGTACACCATGTCGACAAGCTACGTGACCTGGGCGGAGCTCCTCCGGACTTACATCAACAACGACCAGGCCTTCCAATGCCCTGCCTACACCCAGACGCAGGCGACGCAGCCCTACAACTCCTTCCCGTGTGTCTATAATTACAACGGCGCGGCGCCCTCACCGGCAACCGACACCGGAACCGCAGGTCTGGACTGGTGCACGATGTCGCAGATTGGCTCGCCGTCGACGATGGTGCTGTTGTATGACGGCTGGACCATGGACACCTGGTGGATTGCCGCCAACCAAGCGGCCCTGGTTAGTGGTCAGCCTGGCACGACCCCTTGGACTGCCGCCAATTGGCAGATCGTGCGTCGCCACAATGATAGCGTCAATGCTGGCTTTGTGGACGGGCACGGCGACCGGCTCGCCTCTGCCACACCCAGCTTGTTCACGCGTGCCTCCGACCCGAACTGACCTCAGAACCCCCGACGGGTCCTGCGGACGGCG
>CAILKC010000420.1 GCA_903834675.1 uncultured Victivallales bacterium
CCATGCGGCCTCGGTGCGGAGGTATGGCAGATAGCTCGCCCCTACAGGGCTCAATCCCATAACCGTCCTATTCCCAGGGCGTTGCCCTGGGCTGGTATGGCAGCGCGCCTTCAGCGCTCCAGACGGACTCCCTTATTGCACAGGTCGGGTCTTTTTGCAGGAGCCGCCGACCCGCGCGCCACCATTCTCAGACCAGCAGCGCCGCCGCGAAACGCTTCTCCAAGCCGCTTTCGAGAGGGCCGGTCCAAGGCTGTGACTGGTAGCACTGCGTCTCGTAACCTCCCCGGGCCATTTCCACGGCGTCGGGCACATAGCAGACCACGCCATTGGTGTACCCGAGCATGATGGCCCGGGCCGGACTCAGTGCCTGTTCGAGGATCCGCCCCATGCCGCAGAGCACTTCCGCATTCAGGCCGAGCAGAGCGGTCTCTTCATCCAGCCAGAGAGTCTGCACCAGGAACGCCTGTTCCGCCGGAATCTCCAGGCCCGCCGCCAGTCGTCCGAGGCAGATCTCGGCGTAGTGTCGCAGGTCCGTGCCGAGTAGTTTAGTGAAGCTCTCCCGGGTGAGGTGGCGCCGCTCGCAGGGCGCCAGCACGGTGGCCAGCCGTCCTTTGAGCTTCAGCGGGCCGAGGGGGCGCAGGCCGGGCCCGGTCAGCACGCGCAAGGTCTCGCGGCAGAGGTCGCGGCCGATGGCCGACAACTCGGCATGCTTCATCGCTCTCCAGTGGTCGCCCTCGGTCACGTGCCGCGGACGGGCATCCGCCCCCGAGCCCTGCAGGAAGAACGGCTGCACGCCGGGCCCAAACGCCTCGGCAAAGGCCGCCTTCCAGGCACCGACATAGTCGCCGGTCAGGAGATGCTGAGCCCCCGTGGCCACCGGGTGGCATGAAACCCGCGCGCCGACGGCATGCAGCTCGTGCTGCGCATCCCGCAGAGCGAAGACGAACAGCCGATCATCTACCGGCCCGCCCGCGTTGGGCGCATTCGGCACCGCGCCGGCGCGGTCCGGACGCCGGTTCATGGGCACCGCGGTACGGCCCTCCCCGAGCCAAAGCGTCCCCGGCTGGAGATTTACGGCCGCCTCGGTCACGGCCTCCGTCACCACTCCGGTGAACCACTCGTCGTAGCGCGTGATCAGCCCCGGCACCGGGCTCGGCAGATGCGCGAAATCGCCCATCGGCAGCATCGGCCCCCCATGCGTGTGGGAGGCATTGAGCATGATATTGTCTCGCGGACAGCCGACGATGCCGGCCAGACGGTCCAGCAGTGCCAGGGTGCGCCCATCATTGGCATACGAGCCGATGTCGGTGGCCCCCAGCAGTGCCCGGCGGCCGTCCTCCTCGAGCAGGACCGCGGTGAAGCTCAGCGGGTCGTTGACGCCATCGCAGCAATCCACCCGGGAGCCATACCCGTACATCGGACAGGCAAAGGGCGGCACGATGGACCTGGATACCACGGCAAAACGCATGGTGTTTACTCCTCCTCTGCATATTTCCGTTTGCGCTCACGCCAGGGCAAAGTTGAAACGCGGCTGGTAACCCAGCCCGCGCTTCGCCTTGGCGACGCTATACCATTCCCCGGCGGCGGGGAGCTGCAGCTTGCCGGCCCGGACCAGCGCCGCCACCCCGGGGACGCACCGGTCCAGCGTTCCCGCCGGGTCGGCCTTGTAGGCCTGCGACGCTATCTGGCACAGCGGCGAGTCGGCAGTGATAATGAAGACGTCATGGCGCAGACTCTCCGGCGCCGCCAGCGCCAGGACCTGGGCCTGGGCCACGTCGCGAACATCGACGGCTCCCACCAGGAAGCCCGTCTGCAACCCCGCGTAGGCCTCGGCCGGACGGATGCCGCCCGGCCGCAGAACCAGGGCGCTGAACCCGTACTTCGCGCTGGCATAGCGACACATCTGCTCGCCCAGAATCTTGCTCAGCCCGTAGAGTTCGGCGGGCTCTCGCGTCAGGCCCTCGTCGAGCGGCAGCGTCGGCGCTGGCGGCGCATCGTGTCCCGTGGCCCAGATCGACGAGGTGAACACCACCCGCTTCACGCCTGCGGCCCCTGCCCCCTCAAGGATGTTCTTGGTCCCCACCACGTTCACCGCAAAGCCGACGTCGTCTCCGGCCGCAGCCCAGGCCTTCCCATGCAGGGCCGCCACGTGGAGAACCATGTCCATGCCCCGGCAGGCTGCGGTGACCTGCAGCGGATTGCGGAGATCGCCCAGGATGAAGGGCAGACCGTCGCCCGGGTCGGACACATCAAAGTGCGTGACCTCGTAACGCTCACGCAGCAGCGGCGCCAGGGCCCGTCCAAGCAGCCCGGTGCCGCCGGTCAACAGAACCCGGTATCGTGGTACAACTCCCATCGTCACGTACTCCCCTTGTAGGCCCGCTCCCTGGAAACCAGGTTCACCGTAACTCGCCACACCGCTCAGGCTACCGGCACCCGAAAGGCCCGGTAGAACTGCACCACCCACCCAACCGTGTAGAGCAAGAACAGCCCCATCAAGGGCAGAAAAAGCCGTAGATCCAGCCTGACAGGGTCCGACAAGTTAGCCTGTACCGTCAGCACCCCTACCCCCAAGAACAAGGCAAAAAGGGCTGTGCCCATGCCGAGCGTGCGCGACTCGATCATGGTCAAGGCTCGCGCCTTGTTGGCCTCCTGCAGCCAGAACTGCTTGTTGGGCAGGTTGACCCAGCGGGCCGGCAACACCAGGGTCAGGCGCCCCGACAAAAAGAGGAGCACAAACAGAAAAATGTGCGTGCCGATCAGGAGCGCCGCGTGGGTCTCCTTGGAGGCCCAGTTGTCCGCCGCCCCCAACGCCCCAAAATGGATCGCCACGCGGTCTGGAAGCACCGCCAATGAGCCCAGCGTGAACACAACGTTCGCCACAAAACTGGCCATGAAGACGGCGCGCATAGCCAACCTCCTGCAAACCGACGCCCGGAACGCGCTACTACCATAGCCGAACAAGACCGCGCCCTGCAAGCACTTGTCTGAGAACGGGCGCATGACAGAATTGTCGGAAGGACGAAACCCGAGGGGAATTGCGTCTGCAGATTATGCCGCTTGGTGACCACTCAGGGGCAACTGCGTATTCTGCCCCAACGGGGCTGCGTAGCCCAAGCCCAGGGTTGGCCGCTGCGTCGGCCTACCCTGGGAGACCAAGGCAGCGAACCCAATCTACCCCAACGGGGTTGGGTCAGGGGGCCAAGCCGCAACCCCGTTGGGGCAGGGAAATGCACCTGAGTTGTAACCTGAGGAGTTACGCCGCTTGAACGCCTCACTGTACCGGATACACTTGTAGGAGACTTCAGGCTAACACTCAAAGCTCAAGGCCGCGAAAACCGCAAGTCTCATTCCGGTATGTCCGGCCCCAGCCAGGGGCTTGGCTGAACCCTGAACCCTAGGACCTGAGTAGTCACCCCCTACGGAACTGACATGCGCCCGGACGCAACCGCCTCAGCCTTCCACCAGGATGCGGTGCTCGCGGCCTGCCTGGCAGCCTTCAAAGCGCGCTGGCTGGAACGCCTGGACTGCTTCCGCTGCCGGGCCGGGCCGCCCTGGTGGGCGCCGGGCCTCATCCTCACTCCCGAGCTGCGAACGCGTTACGAGACCTACCTGCCCTTGGCCGACGTCTGCGCCGACCTCGCCCGCCTGGGCGACCGGCTGTTGCCGCACCCATCCTGGGTCCCGCACCTGCTCCGCCCTCGCCGCGTGGGCGCGTGTCCCCTGCCCTGCCCCGACGGCCCCGCCTCTCTGCCCGACCTCTGGGCCCTGCTGCCCCCGGCCCTGGCCGGACGCCTCGACCTCGCCATCGCCGATCTGCCGGCGCTGTTCTGCGCCCTCGCAGATCCGCCCCACTTCGGTACGGCCGCCGAGCGCTATCCGGCCCAGCAGGAGCAACTCGCCGCGCTCTGCGTGACGCACCCCCGACCCGGCCTGCGCCTCCTGGACCTCGCTTGCGGCGTTGGCTTGGGGACCTTCGCCACCGCAGCCCTGGCGCGAGGTTGCGGACTCCGCGACGTCCACACCCTGGGCCTGACTCTCGAGCCCCTCGAAGCCTGGATGGCCGCCCGCCAGTGCCTGCCTCATGACCCGCAACGGCAACTGCGCTTACAGCAGCTGGCCGACCGCGTCCCACACGTCCGTTTCGCCGCCGCCGACGTGCGCCAACTGCCCATCCATGGCCCTTTCGACCTCATCCTCTGCAACGGCCTGGTGGGCGGCACGCTGCTCCACCGCAAACCGGACCTGCTCCCTCTCCTCTCGGAATGCGCCCGTATCCTCGCGCCGGGTGGACGGCTGCTCCTCTCCAACCGCTTCCACGACGGCAGACGGGCTCGCGTTGAGCAGTTTTCCGACCTCGCCCGCGACCTCGGTTGGGCAGTCTCCGGTGACTGGCATGACCTGGCGCTGGGACGCCGTTAGCCTGGATTCCCACAAGGTGATTCTGAAACTCAGACTTTCAGGGCGCGGCATTCCCGATCCTGGCCCGCGAGATCTTCGCGGCGGGACGGGAGGGGAACCGTGTTGAGCCGGCAGCTCTTCCGGTCGGGGCCCACAACCCGGTGTGTCCAGGGCCGTCCGCGGGAGCACCCTCAGGGCTTCAAGTGGTGCAGAAGTTGGTCGCGGATCCAGGGGTTGAGCTGCTGGTCGCCCACGGCCTCCATCCACTCCACCAGCCGCCGCCGCTTCGCCTCGACGGCCTCCCGGCAGGCGGGGTCGCCGATCCGGTTGTGCAGCTCGCCTGGGTCGGTCTCCAGGTCGTACAGCTCATCCTCCGCGGTCGCGTTCCAGACATACTTCCAGCGCCGGTCGCGCACCATACGCTGGGTGTAGAAACCGAACTGATTGCCGTAGTACATGCTGAAGACATCCGGGCGCTCCACCATGGCCTGCCCCGCGATGGCGGGCAGCAGGCTGGCGCCCTGAAACGTCTCCGGCACCGCGGCGCCGCCCAGTTCGCAGAAGGTCCGGGCCAGGTCCAGGGCATGCACGACGAAGGCCTCGCAGCGCCTCCCCGGCTGGACCAGACCCCGCGGCCAGCGCACGATTAGCGGCACGCGGGTCACATCGTCATACATCACGTAGTGCTTGTCGATGAGCCCATGCGAACCGCACAGGTCGCCGTGGTCGGCGCTATAGACCACCACCGTGTTCTCTGCCAGCCCGAGGCGTTCGAGCGTCTCCAGCAGTCGGCCCATCTGCGCGTCCAACAGGCTGACCTCGCCCAGGTAACGGGCCACCGTCGGGGCCCACTCCTCCCAGCTCTTCCCCTCCAGGCGCCACGTGCGGCGCTGCTGCGCCTGGATAAACGGCTTTCCGGCCAGTGTGTCAGCAAAGCTCGCCCAAGGCGGAATCTGGGCCGGTTCGTACATCGAGGCAAAGGGCTCCGGCACCACGTTCGGCAGATGGGGCTCAGAGGTATCCCAGCGCACGAAAAAAGGCGAGCCCCGACCGGCAGCCCGCGCCAGCATCGCTGCCACCTGCCCAGCTTCCCAGCCCAAACGCGACTGCTCCGGCTGAATGCCTGGGTCGGTCTCGCCAAACCAGCCATTGCGGTGCGGCCGCGCGGGCAGCCCCGACGCCTTCCGCCAAGCCCCGTAGCCGCCCGCCGGGTTGGACTCATTGAAACCGAAGGCCGTCGGCGGGTGACCCGCGCTGAGCTGCCACTTGCCCACGTGCCCCAGCCAATACCCCGCCTCGGCCAACTGTCGGCCGAAGGAGGGCAGCCCCCGCGTGTCCGGGTGCGGCACGCCCAACCCATCGTTCATCAGACAGCTATGACGGCAGGGCCAGCAGCCATGCAGCAAGCTCGTCCGCGCCGGCACGCAGACCGGCGCCGGCGTGTAGGCCTGAGAGAAGCTCAGCCCGGTCGCCGCCAGATGGTCCAGATGCGGGGTCCGCACCAGCGGATGCCCATGCCCAGACAGACAGTCGTAACGATGCTGATCGCTGAGCACCAGCAGGATGTTCGGCCGATTCCTGGCCTGGACGTCCATGAATGATCTCCCATCGGACCCGCCGCACCGGGAACAACAAGGCCCCCGCGGCTGAACCGCGGTGACTACGTCGACGCCGCCGACGCCGCCGACATCACGTGGGTCCGCACCACCCGTTTGTTGGCCGCTCTCATTCCCGGAACAGATCGCTGTGTGTACCCGTCCGCTCCAAGCGCAAAGACACTTCGTCAGCAGTGTAGATCAGGAGCCAGTCGGGCTCAATGTGGCAGTCACGCGAGGGGCGCCATGGCCCGCTCAGAGGATGGTCTCGACAAGGTGGCGGAAGGGGGTGCCCTTCGGCAAGTAAGGCCACGATCTCCCGCAGTGCCCCGAGGTCCTTGCCGCGCCGGTGCATAGGCTTGACATCACGCGAGAATTGCGTGGTCTGCGAGAGCTCCCTCATTTCCCCCAACTCTCAAACATGGCGTCAAGGGTGGTGAAAGCCTCGATCTCTTTGCCGCGTCGGCTCTTCCGGAGCGTAGACGCGGTCCGTGCATTCGGGACGGCCACAGGGAAAGGCAGTCCCTGACGCAACGAGATCTGCCGGTAGAAGACACGAATGGCCTCCGTCGGTGTGATGCCCAACCTGGCCAGGATATCCTCGGCCTCGCGCTTCGTCTCAGGCTCGATACGTGCGTGTATGACGGCTGATTTCATATCGCCAATGTATCACATTTGCAACACAGGCGCAAAAGTCTGTTCCCGGTTGGGCGCAAGTCAGCTCCGTAGGTGGTGACTACTCAGGTCCTAGGGTTCAGGGTTCAGGGTTCAGGGTTCAGCGGAGCCCCCGGCTGGGGCCGGACATACCGGTGTGCGAACCGCCGTTGCCGTGCCGGTGATTCTGCGTTCCCCCCCTTGACCCTTGACACTCGACCCTCTGCGGTTCTCATACAAGCGTGTCCCCGGGACAGCCTTCCCGCCTGCGGCTGGCCCGCCTCCGGCGGAAAGGCTGAACTCTGAACGAAAATCGCCG
>CAILKC010000421.1 GCA_903834675.1 uncultured Victivallales bacterium
CGCCCTGGGAATAGGATAGTTATGGGTTTGAGCCCTGTAGGGGCGAGCTATCTGCCCTAGGTTCGCGCTGAGGTCGTATAGGCCGCCCCTTCAGGGCTCAATCTGTGGGGTGAACTGGTACCCAGGGCGTTGCCCTGGGCTGGTATAGAGCGCCCCTTTGGGGCTGAATACCTCGGCCCATCCTTATTGCACAGGTCGAAAAAGAAACAGCCCCGTCGGCCGACCGGACATTTCCGGGCGCCGGGTCATTTCAATTGTGGTGACCCATGCCATAGTACCGCAGAAGCCGGGTTTTCGCGGCGACGATTACGGCCCGGACCAGCACAAGCGGAGAGAGCCAGCGGTGAAGTCAGAGCAGCGGGTGAAGATCAGCGGTACGGGCGGTTATCTGCCGGCCCGCCGGGTGACGAATGACGAGTTACCGGCTGAGCTGGAGACGTCCCACGAGTGGATTGTGTCGCACACGGGTATCTGTGCCCGGCACATCATGGCGGCCGACGAGAGTCCGTGCGACATGGCCGAGCAGGCGGCGCGGGCGGCGTTGGAGCGGGCTGGTGTGTCGGCGGCCGATCTGGGCTACATCGTGGTCGCTACCTCGACCCAGGACTACAGCAGTTTTCCCTCGACCGCCTGTCTGCTTCAGGGCCGCCTGGGGGCGACGCAGGCGGGGGCGCTGGATGTCAGCGCGGCCTGCACGGGGTTTGTCTACAGCCTGGAAGTCGCCAGAAGCCTGCTGCTGTGCAGCCGGGAACAGCGTCCCGTCCTGGTGGTGGGCGTCGATGCTATGACCCGCATCGTCGACTGGAAGGACCGCAATACCTGCGTGCTGTTTGGCGATGGCGCTGGCGCCACGGTGTTGGAGCGGACCGAGGAAGTGGGCCGCGGCATCCTGGCCTCGTACCTGCGGGCGGATGGCACCAGCCCCGAGTCGTTGTACTGCGGCGGCGGCCTGCGCACCCCCCCGCCGGTGGCCGAAGCGCGCGTGGCGCACATGAACGGCCGGGTCGTCTTCAACTTTGCGGTCAAGGCGATGGCTGAGGTCGTGCTGCATTTCCTCGAGACCCTGCAACTGACCCCGGAGCAGGTCAGTTTTGTAGTTCCGCATCAGGCCAATATCCGGATTCTGCAGGCTGCTCAGAGGCGTCTGCCGATCGCGCCGGAGAAGTTCTTCATGAACATTGCCGAGGTGGCCAACACCTCGGCCGCGTCGATTCCCCTGGCCTTGGCGGAGCTTGACCGGTCCGGCCGTTTGAAGCCGGGTGACTTGATCATTACGACGGGGTTCGGGGCCGGTTTGACCTACGGTGGCAATGCCCTCTGGTGGTGAGGTCTGGCCAGTTGTCGTTTGCCGAGGATCAGGAGAGGTCTACGATGGATCGGCGGGTAGTGGTAACGGGGATGGGCGCGATCAGCCCCATCGGCAATGACCTGGCGAGCTTCTGGGGCGCCATCCGGTCCGGGGTCTGTGGGGTTGGGCCGATCACGCGCTTTGATCCGGCCGGGATTGAGTGTCGGGTGGCGGCGGAGGTCAAAGGCTTCACCACCGACGGCTGCATTGATCCGAAGGACGCCAAGCGGATGGCGCTCTTCACGCAGTATGCCGTCGTGGCCGCGGTTCAGGCCTGGGGTGATGCGGGGTTTACGGTTGGCGGGGGGCCAGACCTGCTGCGTACGGCCGTGGTTCTGGGTAACGGTATCGGCGGCAACGAGATCGACCAGGATGCCCACCGCCGCATGTTCGAGCGCGGTCCGGGGCGCATCCCGCCGCTGACGATCCCGAAGATCATTACCAACGAGGCTGCCGGGAACATCTCGATGATTCTGGGCGCTAAGGGCCGCGCCCACTCCGTGGTGACGGCCTGCGCCTCGGGCACGGACGCCATCGGTACGGCGCTTGACCTGCTGCGGGCCGGTCGGGCCGATGTCATCGTCAGTGGCGGCACCGAGTGTTGCCTGACCCAGTACAGCATCGGCGGCTTCTGCGCTCTGCGCGCTCTGAGCACCGGCTTCAACGACACCCCGACGCGCGCCAGTCGGCCTTTTGACCGCGGTCGGGATGGCTTTGTCATGGGTGAGGGGGCGGGCGTTCTGATTCTCGAGACCGCGGAGCACGCCGTCCGGAGGGGCGCGCGGGTGTACGCCGAGCTAGCGGGCTACGGCGGCACGGCGGACGCCTTTCACCTGACGGCTCCGGATCCCGAGGGCGAGGGCGCGGCGCGGGCCATGCGCGAAGCCTTGCGTGACGCCGGCATGACCGCGGCGGACGTCGACTACATCAATGCTCACGGCACCTCGACGCCGGTCAACGACCCGATCGAGACCAAGGCCATCAAGGCGGCCTTCGGCGAACACGCCCGGCGGGTGGCGGTGTCCTCGACCAAAGGGATGACCGGCCACTGCATCGGCGCCGCCGGCGGGCTCGAAGCCATCATCTCCATCCTTGCCCTGCGCGATCAGTTCTTGCCGGCCACGATCAACCTTGAAGAGCCGGATCCGGAGTGCGACCTCGACTACGTGCCGAACGTGGGGCGTCAGGCGCGGGTGCGTGCGGCGATGTCGAACTCCCTCGGCTTCGGCGGCCACAATGGCGTGGTGCTGTTCCGGGAGTGGCGCGGCTGAGGAGGGGGCGGGCGAGGATCTGCGTGCCGGGGCGGTGTCTTCCGCCCGCAGGGCGTGGAGGTCGGCGGGCCGCTCCGGCGCAGCCGGGGCTTCCGCCGTCTGCCAGCCGGTACCGGGGAGTTCACGACATGCGCTGGATCATAGGGGCGGCCTTGGGACTGTGGATCGGCGGGCTGGGTTTTGCCGCGGTCGGCCAGGAGACCCCGGCAGAGCGTCTGCCGGCGCGGGTGTTGTACGTATCGCCGAGCGGCCAGGACACTTGGACCGGAGCCCTGCCCGAAGTCAATGCCGGGCACACCGATGGGCCGTTTGCCACCCTTCCTCGCGCTCGCGACGAACTGCGGCGGCTCAAGCAGGCCGGGGCGCTGCCGGACGGCGCGGCGGTGCTGGTGCGGGTCGGCACGTACGAACTCGCCAAGACCTTCGCGCTGACCGCTGCGGATGCGGGCACCGCGACGGCGCCGGTGGTGTACCGCGCCTATCCTGGCGAGCGGGTGGTGCTGACCGGCGCGCGTCAGATCCGCGGTTTTGTGCCACACCAGGGCGCCATCCTCAAGGCCGATGTGGGCGCCCAGGGGTTCAAAGGCATCGTCTTCCGGCAACTCTTCCTCGACGGTCGGCGTCAGGTCCTGGCACGCTACCCTAACTTTGATGCGGCGAACCCGCACGGCGGCGGCTTTGCCTACGTCGATGGGGAACCGCTGAGCATGTACAAGGACCTGCCCGACGAGAACGTCCGCGTCATCCAGTGCAAACCGCGCGATGTCCGCACCTGGGCCCATCCCGAGAAGGGCGAGGTGATCATCTTCCCGCGCTACAACTGGCACAACTGGGCCATGCCGATCGCGTCAGCGGACCCAGCGCAGGGCACCATCACTCTGGCCAAGGACATGGCCTGGGGCCAGTATACCGGCTTCCGTGGCATCCGTCCGCTCGACCGCTTCTACATCCGCAACCTCATGGAAGAGCTCGATGCGCCCGGCGAGTGGTATCTGGACACCGAGACCTGGACGCTGTACTTCCAGCCGCCCGGGCCGCTGGGGCAGGCGACGGTGCGGGCGCCGGTGGTCGAGACCTTGGTGGAGATCGGACCGCAGGCCGACTGGATCACGCTCCGGGGCTTCACCCTCGAGGGCTGTGAAGGCGCCGCCGTGGTGGTGCGTGGCTCGGCGCACGTTCTGATTGCCGGCAATACCCTCCACGACACTGGTGGCAGGCTGGCCTCGACGGCCGCGGTGATGGTGCAGGGCGGGCGAGACTGCGGCGTCGTGGGCAACGACATCTTCGACGTCGGCAACTACGGCATCCGCCTCGAGAGCGACAGTGCCGCCCGCGAGGCGCTCACGCCCAGCGGGCACTATGCCGACAACAACTACCTGCATCACATCGGCGGGCTCAATGGCCATGGCTGTGGCATCTACCTGGCTGGCATCGGGTTGCGGGTTTCGCACAACTTGATCCATGACACCACCCGCTGCGGCATCTTCGGTGGCGGCAACGACTGCGTGGTCGAGTACAATCACATCCGCCATGTCAACCTGGAGACCGAAGACACCGGCGGCTACTACGTCGGGGGCAACTGGCATGTGCGCGGGCACATCATCCGCTACAACTACATCCACGACGTGCTCGGTTACGGCCGCACGGGCGACACTTGGACCAGCCCCCACTTCGCCTGGGGCATCTACCTCGATGACGATCACAGCGGCGCCCACGTCTATGGCAATATCGTGGCCCGCACCACGCTGGGCGGGGCGCACATCCACGCCGGGCGCGACAATCTGCTGGAGAACAACATCTTCATCGACCATACCCGGCAGCAGATGCAGTATTCGGGCCACGATCCCAAGTCCGAGGTCGTGGCCAGCCATCTGGTGGACTTCAAGAAGGCGATGGCAAAGCCGGCCTACCGCGAGAAGTACCCCGAACTGGCCGCCGCCGACCCGAATACACTCTGGCTAATGGCGGGTAACCAGTTCCGCCGCAATATCATCTACTACCGGAGTCCGCAGGCTAAGCTGTACCAGTACTCGCGCAACGACGTGCCGGAGCAGAACACCTCGGACTACAACCTCATCTGGCACGATGGCCTGCCGCTGGATGTCGGCCTGCCTGGAGTGCCGCGCGAGAAGCAATGGGAGGAATGGCAGAAGCGCGGTTTCGACACCCACTCCATGGTTGCGGACCCGCTGTTTGTGGACGCTGCGAAGGACGACTACCGGCTGCGGCCCGAGTCCCCGGCGTTCAAGCTCGGCTTTGAGCCGATCCCGGTGGACAAGATCGGCCCCTACGCCAGCCCGTTGCGGGCCACCTGGCCCATCGTCGAGGCGCCAGGCGTACGCGAGACGCCACTGGTCGAGACCAAGGTGGAAATCCCGAAGCGGCCCGTGCGTCTGCCGCCGCAAACCAAAGCGCCCAAGCTGGCCGCGGCGCCGGTCCTGGACGGCGAGGTCAGGCCCGGCGAGTGGCCTGAGGCCAGTCTGCTGCTTCAGGAGGCCCCCGATGGGGTGGTGCTGAAGACGGCCCCAGGTGTGGTCCGCCTCGGCCATGATGGCACGACGCTGTACGTGGCGGTGACGGTTCCGGTGCAGAGTGCCAGCGGCGTGCGGCTGGGCGAGGCCTGGGGCGAAGCCGACGCGGCGGAGGTCTGCTTCCAGGGCCTTTCCGGCCCGCAGCCTGGCCCCATCTTCATCATTCATGGGTTTGCCAGTGGGAAGCACGAGAGTGTGACCGAGGCTGGGGCGTCGGCAGAGATGGCGCAACGGCTCGGCGCGGCGACACGCTTTGCGGCGAAGCTTGGCGAGAAGCAGTGGACCGGCGAGTGGGCTATCCCCCTGGCTGCCGCCGGACTGGCCTACCGGCCCGGGCTGACGCTCGGACTCAACTTCGGCGTGCGTCGTAGCGCGACCCAGGAGTGGCTGCAGTGGCGCGGTTCCGGGGCGACCTGGCACCTGCAGGACGCCGGTACCGCGCAGTTGGAATGAGGCTGGCGGTAGCGCTTGCTGGCGCGTGCTGGTGCGCCTCCGGAGGGGCGGACTGTCTGAAGTTGAGGAGAGCGCACTATGGGACACTATTCGGGCGTCGCCTTTGTCGCGGTCTTGAGCGCGGCGGCGGGGGCGGTTGCCGAGACTCCTGACACCGTGCTCGAGACCGAGGCCATGGCCCTGCATCTGCGCGCGGCGCCGGCCTTGTACCTCCGCGCCTTGGTACACCGGGCCAGCGGTATCAACCTGCTTTCCGAGGTCGGCCCGACCGCGTTGTTCACGCTGTACCTCGGGCCCGAGGGGGCAGGGGGCCGCGAGGTTTCCAGCTTAGAGGCCCGGCGCAGCGCGGTGCAGGTCGAGTCCCGCGGCGCCGACCAGCAGGTGACCCTGACCTACAGCGAGTTTCCGCTGCCGGGGCTGACCGCGGTAGTCCGCCTCGACCTCCCCGCCCAGGGCCCGCTCACGAGTTGGACCCTGCGGCTGCACTTCGACAGCCCTACGGGGTTGCGCGCGGTGCGTTTTCCGCAACTGGCCGCGGTTCCCACCATCCAGGATGCGGCGGATGACGTGTTGGTCCTGCCCTCGCTGCCCGGCGCTCTGATCCGCCACCCGGCGCAGGCGTGGGGACCGACGCAGGCGGTGTGGCTGAAGTACCCCGGCGACCTCTCGGCCCAGTTCGTGGCCTATCAGGACGAGCGGGCCGGGCTCTACCTCGCCAGCCAGGACACGGCGGCCCGGCCCCGGCGCTTCGGCATCTGGCGCCGCCCCGACGGCTTCCGCCTGGCCCATGAGTTTACCCTCGGCGCCGCCCCGGTCAGCGACTGGGAATCGCCTTATCCTTGCGTCGTGGGCGTTACGCAGGGCAGCTGGTGCGATACGGCCGACCTCTACAAGGCCTGGGCGGTCAAACAGACTTGGTGTCAGCGCCGGCTGCACGAGCGCGCCGACATCCCGGCCTGGTGGAAGGCGGGACCGCTGGTGCATGTCTGCTGCGTCCGCGAGTACGACGCCAAGGGGGTGCAGACGGCCTCTTTCTATCCCAAGCTTACTGGGCATGTCGAGGCCCTGCGCCAGCAGGTCGACGGGGAACTGGTGCTGATGCTGGCTGGCTGGGAGCGGTACCGGCGCTGGTCGGCCGGAGACTACTTTCCGATCTACGACGAGGCCGCGGCGCTGCCCGTGATCGGCGAACTCCGCCGTCGCGGGGTTCGCCCCTTCGTTTTTCTCTCGGGACTGTTCTGGACCTTTGAGAACGAAGGGCTCAACGGCAACCGCCCGCCCGTACCCGCCGCGCTGCTGCCGGCCTTTGTGCGTGATCCCAAGTCCGCCGAGCCGCAGGTGTTCACCCTGGGCGAGTCCACCCCGGACCGGGTTTGGGAGCGGCACTCGTACCAGTTCTGTGTCACGCCAGCGGCGACGCGGACGTTCCTGCGCGAGGTTGTGGACCGTTCTCTGGCCTCGGGCATCGACATCGTGCAGATGGACCAGACCACCAGCGGCGGCGGCGCCGCCTGCGCTTCGCCCGACCATGGGCATCCCGTGGGCGTTGGCGCCTACCAGACTCAGGCCTTCATCGAGCGACTCGCCGAGATGCGGGCCTATGGCAAGGCGAAGTCGCCGGACTTTGTGCTCTTCCACGAGGAGCCGCATGAGGAGCTCATTCCGGTCCTCGATGGTTTCCACGTCCGTGAGTACAAGGAGCGCTGGTGGTACCGCTCCACGCCCGGCGCGGTGGGCATCCCGTTGTTCTCCTACCTGTACCATGAGTATGCCATCGGCTACGGGGGCGACAGTGCCACGCTCAGCCTCAAGCCCGACCCGTGGTGCGTGCGGATGCATGCGGTGAATCTCGTCAGCGGCCGCACGCCGGGGCTCTCGGTGTGGTCCAGTCCGGGCGTCCTGGCCAAGGCCGATCCGGCGCCGCTGGCCATGCTGCGGCAGCACACGCGGCTGCTGCAGCGCGGCGGCGGGCCGTTTCTGATGCTTGGACGCATGTTGCATCCACTGCGTCTCGCGGTTCCGGAGATGACCTACCAGGTGGCGGTCAAGGGCAAAGACGGCTGGCAGCGCGAGCCGTTTTCCGAGCCCGCAGTCCTGACCAGCTCCTGGGAGGCGCCCGACGGTCGCATCGCTCATGTTCTGGTGAACCCGACGCCGGTGCCAAGAGCGCTGGCCGTGGATCTTGGCACTGGCAATCTGCCGTCGTGGGCCGCGGCGGAGGTGCAGCTTTACAGCAGTGCCGCGGGCGAGGAGTTCCGGCCGTTGGCCAGCGGTGCCACGTTGCCTTACCGTCTGAGCCGCGAACTGGCGCCGCTGGAGGTCCTCTGCGTGGTGCTCAAGCGCTGATGCCAAGCGGTAACCACGATGACGTGCAGTCGTCCTGAACGCGGTCGGGCAGGTCGGGTCACGGAGAGGTCACAGGAGCTTCACGATGCGCGAGATTGCCGAGGGAGTGTGGCTCGACAGCCAGGGCTACGCGATCACGGGGGTGCTGCTTGTCGGCACCGAGGCGCTGCTGATCAATGCCGTGCATCCCGGGCTGGTGGAACGCCTGCGGGCCGCGGGCGTGCAGCGGGTGGAGCGAGTGCTGTTCAACAGCCATCGGCGGGAACTGGCGGATGGGCTGCCCGAGGTCCTGGCGGAGTGGTCGCCCGAGGTGGTGGCGCCGCAGGCTGAACGCGAGCTGTTTGAGCACCCTGAGGCGTACTGGTCGGACGAGCGCTCCCGCTGGCGCCTGCTGTGCGGCCATGTGCCTTACCATGTCACCCACGTCAAGGCGGTGGCGGTGGCGCAGGGCGTGGCGGAGGGCGATGTCCTCCGCTGGCATGACTGGGAGATTCGGGTGCTGGCGACGCCGGGCTACACCGACGGCAGCGTGAGCTACCTGGTCCGCCGCGGCGCGGGGCCGGGGTTGGCGTTTACCGGAGATCTGATCTGGGGACCGGGAAAGGTCCGCGACCTCTACAGCCTGCAGCACGAGGTCATCCGTAACGGCCACCGGGTGGGCGACTACCATGGGTTCATGGGCTCGATGTGGACCGTGCTGGAGAGCCTGGAGCGGGTGCTGGCACACGGTCCGGCACGGCTGGCGCCCGCTCACGGGGTGGTGATGGATCAACCGGCCGAGGCGGTGGCCCTGCTGCGGGCACGCTTCCAGACCGCCTACCACAACTACGTCAACATCTCGGCGCTGCGCTGGTACTTCCCGAAGTACTTCGCGGAGCAGAGCACGGACGACGACACGCTGCCGCGGCAGGAGACCTTCGGGATGCCGCCGAATGTGCTCCTTCTTAGCGGCACCACCTGGGCTCTGCGGGCGGACGACGGTCATGCCCTGTTGATCGATCCCTACAGCGAGGCGGCTCTGGCGGCGGCGGAGCAGGCTGTGGCGGCGGGGCAGATCGCCGCTTTCGACGGCATTTGGATCACCCATTTCCACTACGACCACCTGGATGGCGCCGAGAGGGCGCGGCGGCGCTTCGGCATCCCCGTCCTTACCGACCAGACCTTGGCCGAAGTGGTCAGCCACCCGGAGCGCTTCTTCCTGACCTGTCTCTCGCCTCTGGCGGCAGAGGTCGCCTGTCCCACCCAGGATGGCCAAACCTGGCGCTGGCGTAACTATCGGCTCACGGCCTACCACTTCCCCGGACAAACGTATTATCACAGCGGCCTGCACGCGCTGCCGGACTCGGGCCCCAGCCTGTTCTTCGCCGGCGATGCGGTGACGCCCTGCGGCATTGACGACTACTGCGCCTGGAACCGCAATTGGCTGGGCGAGGGGGTCGGCTTCGACCGCTGCCTGAAGCTCTTGCGGGGGCTGAACCCCGACCTCATCTTCAACCAGCATGTCGCGGTCGGCTTTCGCTTCTCGGCCGCGGCCTATGAGTTGATGCTGCGCACGCTGCAGGAGCGCGAAGCCCTGTACTGTGCTCTCTTGCCCTGGGAGCACTCGAATTTCGGCACGGACGAGTATTGGGTCCATACCTACCCCTACGAACAGGCGGTCGCGCCGGGGGAGGTCGCGGCGGTCGCGGTGTGCGTGTTCAATCATGCCGACGGCTATCGTGACATCCGCGTGGAGGCGGTGGCGCCGCCGGGCTGGGAGGCCGAGCCGGCCGCGCTGAACTGCCGGTGCGAACCGAAGCGGGAAGCGTCACTACGCTTTCGCCTGCGGGCGCCAAACGCGGCGGCGGGCCGGGTCATCGTGACCTTCAGCATCACCTACGGCGGAGTGGCGTTGGGATCCCTGCGAGAGTGCGTGCTGCGGGTGGAAGGGCGCCGGGGCGGGTGATGGCGGCCTTGAGGCGCGGTCGGCGACCACGACCACGACCACGATGCCGAGTGACTACGCGACGACGGGGGGCTAATGCAGCGCCGTGGCGCGCCAGGCGTAGTCTGTCCGTGCTCCTTTGGGCGCAGGTCAGTTCCGTAGGTGGTGACTACTCAGGTCCTAGAGTTCAGGGTTCAGCATCTCCAGCGCATTCCCTTGGAGAGACGCCTGGCCTCAGGCGAGCGGTGGAGCCCACCGCATCTCCACCAGACCGCGGTGGAGCCCACCGCATCTCCACCAGACCGCGGTGGAGCCCACCGCATCTCCATGGTATTTTGGAGAGACGCCTGGCCTCAGGCGCGCGGTGGAGCCCACCGCATCTCCACCAGACCGCGGTGGAGCCC
>CAILKC010000422.1 GCA_903834675.1 uncultured Victivallales bacterium
GCTCCATTCCCCGGGAGAGGCGCCTGGCCCCAGGCGCTGGCCGCGAGCCGCGGCCGCTCCATTCCCCTGGAGAGGCGCCTGGCCCCAGGCGCGGGCGGTGGAAGCCCACCGCATCTCCATGGTCTTCTGGAGAGGCGCCTGGCATCAGGCGCGGGCGGTGGCGGCCTGCCGGCGCCAACCCGCCCCAGCGTGTGGCGCGCTCAGTCTACTTCCATGGAGAATAGGCGGGCCTGGGTGGCGCCGAAGACGGTGCGCTCGCAATGCCCGTCGTGGAAAGTCCAGTTCATGCCGCCATTGTGACGCGGCGCGGGGGCTACATCCGCGTTTGCGGCAAGCATGGCGGCATCGATGGACGCCGAGCCGTTACCTGGCCAGGACACAAAACGCGGGCCGACGCGACCGCAGTTCTTGGGCTCGCCCAGCAAGATGGTTGCCGAGGGTTCCTTAAAGCTCGACCAGGTCCAGGAACCCATGACGTTCGCTTTGTCGCCGTTGAAGTAACCCAGGTTGCGGGCGTAGGACCAGACCACCATCCGCGTCGGGGTCCCGGTCGGGTTGCTCGGTCGGGCCGTCGAATCGGAAGGGCAGCGGAACGGCCCGGGGTCGTTCACGTACTTCCAGACAAACTGCGACCACGACCAGGTTACCACCGCGCCGTTGTAGGGCTGGGGGTTGAAGAGGTTGTCCGCGTCGCGGCAGATCATCAGCGTCTCATTGTTCTCGTCGGCATACATAATCGTGGCCAAGCCGAGCTGCTTAAGGTTGCTGATGCAACTGGTGGACCGCGCTTTCTCGCGCGCCTGGGCGAGCGCCGGCAACAGCATGGCCGCCAGGATGGCGATGATCGCGATGACCACCAGCAGCTCGATCAGGGTGAACCGGCGCCGATCATGTCGTGGCTCAAGTCCGCTAACCATACTATGCCTCCGGGGTTAAGCTTCATGCCGCTGGCCAGTGCTAGCAGCGCGACTCAATCTTCTTCCATGGAGAATAGGCGGGCCTGGGTGGCGCCGAAGACGGTGCGCTCGCAGTGCCCGTCGTGGAAGGTCCAGTTCATGCCAAGATTGTGACGCGGATCGGGGGCCACGCTCGCATCAATGACCGCCTGGGCGGCATCGATGGACGCCGAGCCGTTGCCTGGCCAGGGCGCGTTACGCGGGCCGACGCGACCACAGTTCTTGGGCTCGCCCAGCATGAAGGTTGACGAGGGCTCCTTGAAGCTTGACCAGGTCCATGAACTCATCACCCCCGCTTTGGTGTTGTTGAAGTAACCGAAGTTGCGGGCGTAAGACCAGACCACCATGCGCGACGGGGAGCCCGTCGGATTGTTGGGCCGGGCCGTCGAATCGGAGGGACAGCGGAACGGTCCGGGGTCGTTCACGTACTTCCAGACGTACTGCGACCACGACCAGGTCACGGCGGCGCCGTTGTAGGGCTGGGGGGTTGAAGATGGGGTCGGGCACATCGCGGCAGACCATCAGCGTCTCGTTGTTGTCATCGGCATACATGATCGTGGCCACGCCAAGCTGCTTGAGGTTGCTGAGGCAACTGGTGGAGCGCGCTTTTTCGCGCGCCTGGGCGAGCGCCGGCAACAGCATGGCCGCCAGGATGGCGATGATCGCGATGACGACCAGCAGTTCGATGAGGGTGAAAAGACGGCGCCTTCTCATGTGTTCAGCTCCTTGGATTGACGTCCGCAAGGTGTCTTTCGAGAGC
>CAILKC010000423.1 GCA_903834675.1 uncultured Victivallales bacterium
CAACGCCCTGGGAATAGGACGGTTATGGGTTTGAGCCCTGTAGGGGCGAGCTATCTGACATACCTCCGCAGCGAGGCCGCATGGTCCGCCCCTTCAGGGCTGAATCCGCGCTGTGGACGGGTACCCAGGGCGTTGCCCTGGGCTGGTATGAAACGCCCCCTTGGGGCTGAATACCACGGCCCATCCTTATTGCACAGGGGGAAAAAAGGTAACGGGTTCGGCCTGTAGCTAGTTGACAGAGCGCTGAAAAGTGCCTACACTACGTGACGAAGTGGTTGAGCCGTACAGGCGCGTAAGCGAAAGGCCAAGTCTTCGTGTACAGGGAAAAGACAACGGTCTATGTGGTGGATGACGACGAGAATGTCCTGAACGTGACTGAGCGGATGCTGGTGTCTGCCGGCTACGAAGTGCGGCAGTTCAAGTCCGCGCAGGCGCTCCTCGACTGCCCCACGCTGTGTTTGGCCGCCTGCCTCATTCTGGATGTCAAACTGCCTGATCTTGACGGGCTGGAATTGCAGCGTCGCCTGGCGGCTGAGCGCGCTTCGCCGCCGGTGGTGTTCATTACCGGTTACGGCGATATTCCGATGACGGTGAAGGCCATGCAGCAGGGCGCCGTGGATTTCCTGGCGAAACCCTTTGGCAAGGATGAGCTTTTGGGCGCCGTCCGCAATGCGGTCGAGAAGCACGAGCAAGTGCTGAAGATCCTCGAATCGTCCGAGGACATTCTGTTGCGGGTGGAGGAGCTGACGCCGCGCGAGACGCAGGTGTTCGAGCGGGTGGCCTCCGGTATGATGAACCGCGAGATTGCCGCCGAACTGGGCACCAGCGAGCAGACGGTGAAGTTGCAGCGCGCCGGGGTGATGAAGAAGATGGGTGTGGAGAGCCTGGCGGACCTGGTGCGGCTGTACGAGCAGTACCGCGAAGCGCGCCGCGTCCTTGGCCGTTGACCCTGGCGGTTTCCGCGCCGCCGGCGCGTCATTCCTGATCTCCCTGGCGGTAAACCCTTGCACCCCCGCCCATTGTTGTCATCACGCCGGGTCACCTGTCGGAATGGCATCCAGCGGGGCGAGTAGAGAGGGTGCATATGACCTCCCGTGAACGACTGCTGGCGGTGCTGGATGGGCGCACTCCCGACCACGTGCCGCTGACCACCTGGAGTTTTGGCTTTCGGGCGCCGCCCGGTCTGGGTTGGCAGAGCGCCGGGCGGGACATCCCGTACTGGTACAGCCTGCGGCTGGAGCACCTGCACACGCTGCCCTACCCCTGGACGGTCGAGGACGAATGCCGCCGGGCCCTGGCTTGGCGCAGCCTGGGCCTCGATGATGTGCTCGAGGTCTCGGTGCCGTGGTCGCAGGCTCCCGAGGTCGAGGTGCATGACCGCGTGCTGGCGGTCGGCGCCGCGGCCGGCGACCCGCGTTACCCGGTCATGGAACGCGAGTACCGCACCCCGGCGGGCGGGCTGTGCCACGCGGTGCGGCAGACCGATCCTGAACTCCCTGGGTGGCCGTCTCAGCCCGGGTGCGTGCCTTTGATCGAGGACTACAACATCCCCCGGGCGGTGCGGCATCTGGTGAGTCGGCCCGCCGACGTCCCGGCAGTGCGCTATCTCTTCGCGCCACCTGGGGAGGCGCAGCGGCAATGGCTGGGCCAGCGTCTGGCGGCGCTGCGGCCCTTTGCGGAGCGCGAGGGGTTTCTGGTGCAGGCCTGGACGGCCTTTGGGATGGACGCCGTGGTCTGGTTCATGGGTACGGAAGGGGCCGTGCTGATGTCGATGGACGAGCCGCGAGCTTTCGGGCAGCTGGTCGAGATCATTGCCGAGACGGACTATGCGCGCACCGAGGCGGCCCTGCGGACGCCTGGCATCGACCTGGTTTGCCAGCGTGGCTGGTACTCCTCCACTGACTTCTGGTCGCCGACGCTGTTCGATCAATTCGTCTACCCGCAGGTGGCGCGGCTGGCGGCGCTGGCCCATCGCCATGGGCGTCGGTTTGCCTACGTGATGACAACGGGAGTCGAGCGTCTGGGGCCACGGCTGGCGGACGCCGGGGTCGACCTGCTGTATTTTGTTGACCCGGTTCAGGATCGGGTGTCGCTGGAACGAGCGCGGGAGCAGATGGCGGGGCGCATGACTCTGGTCGGGGGCACGAATGCGCTCAGTCTGGTTGTCGGCAGCCGCGAGCGCATCCGGCGCGAAGTCCGTGAGGCGGTCGAGACGCTTGGCCCGACGAACCGGTTCATTCTGCATCCCGTCGATGCGCTGTTTCCCGACACGCCCTGGTCCGGAGTTGAGACGCTGATCGAGGCGTGGCAGGAGTGCTGCTAGCCCGAAGCGGTTGCCCTGGAGGGCGAAGCTCGACGAGGGCGTAGGCCCATAGGCGCTGACTATCCAGGCGTGTCACTATCGCATAGGTATTTCTCCAATTCCGTTGAGCGTTGGTGCAGAGAGGAACCGGGAGCATACTCATGCGTTGAGTGAACTCCCAACTCCCAACTCTCAACGTCCAACGCTCAACTCTCAATGTTTTTGAGTCGAGAACAGGACGTCGAGTGACGTGCTCAATACGTTAGCGCTTATGGGCGGAGGCCCTGGGCCCGCCCCCAACCGGAGAGATCTATGGCAACGGCAGCGAAGAAGCGTTCACCTCGCGCCCCCTCGCAAGCGGCGCGGGGTCGGCGCCCGTCGGCGGCACTGCGGATTGGCTGGGCGGCGCGTGAGATCACGCCGTTGCGGCCGGCGATGTTGCAGGGTCAGATGCACTGCCGCGTCGGGCGCTCGGCGCTGGATCCGCTGCTGGTCACCGCGATGGCGCTGGAGGCAAGCGCGTCGGGGGAAGGCGTCGTGTTGGTCTCATGCGACCTCGCCTTCATTCCGGACAATCTGCTGCGGCGGGTGCGTGAGCGGGTGGTTCGACAGACGCCGGAAATTCAGGCGGAGCAGGTGATTCTGTTCGCCACGCACACCCATACGTCCTTTGTGCTGGATGACGGCTTCTACATCTACCCGGGTGGCGAGGTGATGACGCCTGCCGAGTGTACGGAGTGGGTAGCAGAGCGGGCCGCGGCCGCGGCGACGGCGGCGTGGGAGGCCCGGCAACCCGGGTCACTCGGACGCGCCTTTGGGCAGGCGGTCGTCGGGCACAATCGCTATGCGCTCTATGCCCAGGGCGAAGCCCGCATGTATGGCCGTACGGCCACCGCTGACTTCACGGCCATCGGCGGTTACGAAGACCACGGCCTGGATATGCTCTTCACCTGGGAACCTGACGGCCGCCTTGCCGGCGTGGCGTTGGCGATTCCCTGTCCCTCGCAGGTTGATGAAGGCCTGGGGGTGTTCTCGGCGGATTACTGGCACGAGATTCGAGTTGAGTTACGCCGCCGCTATGGCGAGCACCTGCACGTCCTGCCTCTGTGCAGTGCCGCCGGGGACCAGTCGCCGCACTTTCTGCTCTACGGCCGCGAGGAGGAGGAGATGCGGCGGCGGCGCGGGGTCACGGAGCGTCAGGAGATTGCCGAGCGGGTGGGCGCCGCGGTGGAGCGGGCTCTGGCCTGCACTCCACCGCCGCAGGAGCAGCCGGAGTGCGCCTTCTCTCACCTGGTTCACCACCTCTCACTGCCGCCGTTCGAGATCACCCGACAGGATCGCGATTGGGCCTTCAACGCGCTGGTTCAATGTGCCCTGCGTGGTGACCTCGAGACCTGGTGGCCAAGTCGGTTGCGGGCCATCGTGCAGTGTGCCGACGGGCAGCTTGTCGCGCCTCCGGTGCCGATCGAGACGCATCTGCTTCGGGTGGGCGATGCCGCCATCGTCACCTGTCCGTTTGAACTGTTCCTGGACTACTCCCTGCGGATCAAGGCGCGCAGTCCGGCGGCCCAGACGCTGGTGCTGCAACTGGCGGGTGGCTGGGGTTGGTACCTGCCGACGGCCCGGGCCTTGCAGGGGGGTGGCTACGGCGCCATGCCGGCGGTATGCGCGGTCGGGCCCGAAGGTGGCGCAGAATTCGTCGAGGATACGCTGCAGGCGATCGGGGCGCAGTTCGCGCCGTGACAGAGCACCGAGAAGACGAGGTCATTATGCCCTTTACACCAGGACCATCCGCATCCCCCAGAGTCGCGGCGGAGTGGCTTCATCCCGCCTCGATGGACGCCGCGGTGGCTCATGGGGTCATCGTCGACGGCCAGCCCGGCCCGACCTGGTTCAACTACCAGGCGCAGTTGTGTCTGACGCCGCGCGGCGTCTGGATCGCCTGCTGGACCCAGGGCGGCCACGAGGCGAACCCCGATCAGCGCGTGGTGGCGGCGCGCAGCACCGACGAGGGTCGCACCTGGGGCGCGGAGATCGTCATCGAAGCGGCGGCCTCCAGCTACCGGGTGCCGGCCTGGATCATGAGCTTCTGCGTGCCCCACAGCGGCCGCGTCTATATGTTCTACTGGTACAATTTCAACGGGGTGCCCCTGCGCGACGCCGGCGACCTCTTCTTCAGGTACTCCGACGATGACGGGTTGACCTGGTCGGAGCGTTACCGCGTCGGTCTGCCGCGCACGGCCCTGGACCGGGATGAGATCGGTGACATCCACGGCTGGAACTTTGGCCAGCCACGCCTGCTGCCCACCGGCCAAGTGCTGCTGACCTACACCCGCATGCGGCGCTCGGGGATCTATCCGAAGGGCTGGCGGCTGGACGCCGAAAACCAGTGGCAGCCCGAGCCGGGTACCGACCCGGCCAGCAAGCCCCGCGACGCGCAGGGCGGCAGCGCCAACGAGTGGGGTACCGAGGTCTTTTTCATCGAACTCAGCAATATCCTGACCGAGACCGACCCGGCGAAGCTGGCGTTCCGCTTCCTCCCCGAAGGCGACGAGGGGCTGTGGGTGCCGTACCCCGGCGCCGATCGCCACTTTGGCCAGGAGGGCACGCTGGTGGGGTTGTCCGGCGGCCGTTTGCTGTGCGTGTTTCGTTCGCGCCAGGGACACCCCTACTACGCGGTCAGCGCCAACCGCGGCGCGACCTGGAGCAAGCCCGAGGTGCTGCGGTTGTGCCCGGGCGGCGAGGCCTTCAATCAGCCCTGCGCGCCGTGCCCGATCGCGAAGTTGCCCGACGGTCGTTTCGTCTTTCTTTTCCACAACACGCGGCCCGCTGGCAGTGGCTGGTATCCCCGCGACCCGCTGTGGCTGGCCGTTGGCCGCGAGGCCCCGGGCGTGAGCGAGAATGCCGGCCTCCATTTCGCCAAGCCCAAGGTGGTCATCTACAACGACGGGGTGCCGGGCGGCCCGTTCAAGGACTTCGAGATTGGCTACCCGCAGTTCTACCGCTTCGTCGGGCGTAACTACGTGGTGTACGCCAACAAGACCTGCCAACTGCGGATCAACGAGGTGCCCGACGCCCTGCTGGACGATGCCGGCTTGCCGGTGGCGTAGCCCGCTGGTCGGGATCCCGAGGCAGAGGCAGGCACGATGGCATACCTCACGACGCAGAAACAGGATGGCGGGCGCTACACGACCCTCTACGCGACCGTGGCCACCTGGAGCGACCTCAAGGGGGGTCGGCGGGGGGCGGTCCAGCAGCGCTTCTACGTGGGACGGTTGAACGCTGACAGCGGCAAAGTCAGAGTGAGCAAGGGGCTTGCAGGCGGCGCCAGGGTAGAGGTCGATCTGGAGGTCCTGCGGCGCCAGGTGAAAGAGGCTGGCAGCGTCGCCGGGGTGGAGGCCTGGCTGCGCGGGCTGTGCCGCGCTGCGACGGGCCTTTCGGCGGCCGCCGTCGGCCCGCCGCACGGCGATCTGGACACGGCGTTGCTGGGGCCGACGTACGTGCTGGGTGAGATAGCCCACGCCAGCGGGCTGCGGCGCTGTCTGGCCGAGGCCTTCGGCGAGGGGAGCGGGTTGGCTCTGCTGTACCTGGCCATGCACCAGGCCGTCCGGGGTGAACCGCTCCGCCTGGGCTCGGCCTGGATGGGGGACCTGTGGCTGCCGACGGCGATCGCAGCGGTCGACTTCTCCGCGCCGGGCCTCTCCCGGCTGCTGGATGCAGTGAGCTGCGAGGAGACGCGGCAGGCCTTCTACCAGGCTTGGATGGCGGCGCGACGGCAGCCGCCCGGGCTGGTCTACGACACGACCTCGCTCGCCGCCCTCGGGCACAACCGCGGCGGCGAGGCTCTGCCGCAGGAGAACTTGGCGCTGGCCTGCGACCGCGCCGATGGGCTGCCGCTGTTCTGCCGCCTCGTGCCCGGGAGCGTCCCGGACGTGGTCGCCCTCGACGTTACCGCCCAGAGGCTGCGCGCCCTCGGGATGAAGGACATCGAGTTCGCTCTGGGCCAGGGCTTCTACAGCAATAGCAATGCCCGCGAGTTGCTCCTCAAAGAGCACCGCTTCGCCTTGGGCGTCCGGCTGGGTTGCCCGCAGTCCACCGGCCTGCTGGCAAGATACCGGACCGCCCTGAACTCGCCCAAACGCTCGATCTTCCACGAGGGCAGGAGCCTCCGTCACGTCGGCGAGGTCTGGACGGTGGACATGGGTTGGGACGAGAGGGGCAAGCGTCGGGCTGACCGCGACGTCGAGGCCCATCTGTTCTTCGATCCGCGGCAGCATGCCGACTACGCTGCCGCACTCGACGAGAAAGTCTTCGCCCTGGAGGCCAAGGCGGCGCGCGAGACCTTCGCCGACCCGGGCGAGGCCCGGCGCTGGCTGGCCGAGAATGCCGACCAACTGGCCCCCTGCCTGGGGCTGGAGAAAGGCGCGGCCGAGCGTCTGCTCCTGCGCCGTCGCCCGCGTGCCATCGCCGCGCGCGCTGCCAACACCGGCTTTGAGCTCGTGATCTGCGACACCCCTGGACGCGACGCGGCCGCCGTCCTCTCCGACTACCGCAGCCGCGACCGGCTCGAGAAGCTCTTCGAGCTGCTCCGGAACGAGGATGAGCAGCACTCCCCGCGCCGCGGGCCGCAATCCCTCGCCGAAGGGCGCGTCTTCCTGGCCTTCCTCGCTCTCGTGCTGCGCGCCGACGTCGAAAACCGCCTGCGTGCCGCCGGGCTGCTGAAGGAGATCACGGTGACGGAGTTCCTCGCCGAGATGGGCAGTATCCGCGTCCTCCGCTTACCCGCTGGCAGCCGCCTCCTGCGCCCGCTCAGTCCGCGCCAGCGCGAGTGGCTTGCCGCCGTCGGCCTGCCGCCGCCCACGCCCTAGCGGTCCAGGAGGAACCGGGGCAAGGCCGGATCGATACTGATACCGATACCGACCCCGAGGAGAAGCGGGCGAAGGAGGAAGCCAAGCAACGGCCTCAGCAGGCGGACTACCGCCGCTGAGCCTGGTCGGCGGGCTAGTTTTCCGCTTTGCTCAAGTCCGCTTTGGTGTCGCGGCAAAAGTCCCAGGTCAGATAATCCAAACTCAGCGGTAAGGCCAACTCCAGCGTCGGCAGCATCTGCACCCCGACCTCCACCTGGCTGGGCTGACATTCAAGCACATGCCCACCTCGGCGCCGATCGGCCGAGAGAAAATGGAGATGCAGCCCCGCCACGCTCACTGACCCCAGGAATCCGGGCGTGAAGAATCCCGCCAAGGTCCCCTCGATATCGGTAAAGGTGAAGACGGATTGTTCCTGGGCCACCTCGACCAGCGGCCGATAGTTCTCCTGCTTCGGCACGGAGCGCACTTTGAGATAGGAAAAGCGGCCATCGATCCGCAGGGCATAGAAGATATTCGGCGAGGGGAAAAGCCCCCCGATCCAGGCCTGAAAATCGGCATAGGACATCTCCCGGTCCAAGCGTTCCTGGCTCAGCGGCCGATAGAAGGTCACGCAGGCGAAGGGCGTCCTCGCCTGGTCGGCGACCCGGTGAACCTGCCCGGTCCCGGTGATTTGGTATATCTCCCCGTCGAGCATGACCATCTCGCCGTCCAGATCGTCAAAGGTACCTAGGCCGAAATCTCCGTGCTGCTTGATCTGCGAAAACGGTATCTTTTGTTCATAGATGCCTTCCACCAGCGCATTGACGGGGGCGCAGAGGTAGACTCGATTGGCGTTTGACCCCGATGGGACGTTTGAATTCATATTTTTCTCGAGGGGAGACTCTTCCTAATTATCGACCTGTGCAATAAGGATGGGCCGCGGTATTCAGCCCCAAGGGGGCGTTCCGGGCGCCCAGGGCAACGCCCTGGGTACCCGTCCACAGCGAAGATTGAGCC
>CAILKC010000424.1 GCA_903834675.1 uncultured Victivallales bacterium
CAACGCCCTGGGAATAGAATGGTTATGGGTTTGAGCCCTGTAGGGGCGAGCCATCTACCCTACCTTCGCACCGAGGTCGCATGGTCCGCCCCTTCAGGGCTCAATCTTCGCTGTGGACGGGTACCCAGGGCGTTGCCCTGGCGCCCGAAACGCCCCCTTGGGGCTGAATACCACGGCCCACCCTTATTGCACAGGTCGGGAAATGGAGATCGGTGAAGGCGTGCGGCTCGGAGCCGTGCCTGGCGGCCAGGCAGCGGCAGCCGGTTGTCGCGAAGCCCGACCACGGCCGTGCGATGCATCGCTGCGGAAACCGTTGACTGTTCCCTTTGTTGTAGCTACAGTAAAGCATGCGAATCGAGTTCGATCCAGCCAAGGACGCGGCAAACCTAACGAAGCATGGCGTGTCCCGTCCATTGCAGGGGTGCTCGACTGGGAAGCCGCGCTGGCGTGGGTTGATGAACGGTTCGAGTACGGTGAGGCGCGAATGATCGCCCTCGCTCCGGGAACCAGGATCTTGTACTACGTGGCATTCGTAGATCGTGGCGAAGTGCGAAGGATCATCAGCCTGCGCCGCGCCAACCGTCGTGAGGTGAAGTACTATGTCGAGAATCTCTAAGCGTCCCACGGTTCTCCTGCCTACTGTAGAAGAGGACAAAGCCATTACTGCGGCCGCCAGAAATGACCCTGACGCACAGCCACTCACGCCGAAGCAGTTGAAGGCCATGGTCCCGATCCGAGCCCTGCGGGGGCGACCGAAATCCGAGAAGAAGAAGCTGCTCGTGTCTGTGCGCTACAGCCCTGAGGTCGTTGCCTACTTCAAGTCCACGGGCGAGGGCTGGCAATCGCGAATGGATGGTGTGCTTCGTAAGTACGTGACACGCCATTCCCAAAGCGCGTGAAAATGGGGCCGCGCAAAGCCACTCCACCGGAGCGGCTGCTCGCTGACGTGCCGCCGGGCCGATGCGTCTCAGGCAAAGCGGCGTCGACGCCTCGCCGCGGCGAGTCTCTGCCGCCGCAGTCCATAGGGCTGGCATCGACGGCCACAATCTGCCGCGGTACCAACGTGGCGGTTGAGTGCGACGAGTTCGCCGGAAGGGAGGACCTTCGCACCGTCGGGTGCGGGTAGGCTGGTCACTCCGGGCGAGCCGATCTGCCGCTGCGGACTTGGGGCTGCGCCGCGTAACCGGTCTGACTCTCGGCCAGCACCAGATCTGTGGCAAAGCGCTCAAACTCGCCGTTCCTGCCGGGATGCCCTTGAGCCGAGAAGCCTGGCCGGTCTGCCAGCGTCTCGACGAGGTCGACGACCCTATCGAACAACTCCTGACGCGTGCGGCCTTGGGTCATCGCGTCAAGGAGCGGAATCTCGGTC
The DNA here is from genome assembly GCA_903834675.1 of uncultured Victivallales bacterium. The sequence continues at coordinate 1,370 of CAILKC010000424.1, forward strand.
AACCAGAACCTGCCGCTCCGGTAGAATCGTCCTCTGAGTCGCATGCCTACCTCTGCTTCCTGGTTCGTCGCAGAATGGCTCGCGCGAGGTCCTCGTGGATCTCCCGGTGCGGTGGAATCGCCTCTTCATGTTCGCCAGCGGTCCAGACGAGGATAGGACGGGTCCTTCTTGTGCCGACACAGGTCGTCGTATCGAAGGCAACAACGTCATCCATGATGCCGGCCAGGACCTTTCGATGTCTGGTCATCTTCTCCTCCCCAACGCCACGCTGCCTCAGCGCGAGTCCATGCGCGGCTCGTCAATCGCCTCAAACAGCAGCAATTCCGAGGTCAGGGTGCCCTCGAGAGGCACCGTGATACCCTGTTTCATCAGGGTAAATCCGTCGATCTCGCAGGTCTGTCCGGAGGTGTCCCAGGTGACGCGGTAGCGCTTCGAGACGTCCAGGCCGCGCAGGAGGAGCAGGTATTCTGGCTGGGTCGGCGCCGACAATTGGAACAGCCCGCAGATGCCGCGCTCGCGGTCCGGCGTGCCGCCGCGCCTGCTTCTTGTCTGCGATGTTCGGCTCTCCTGTTCCGGCTCTGCTCTGCCGCCTCGACTCTGACGTGGGTGAGGTCCATCGGGCGCCGCCAGCCGTCTTCAGGTCCTGATCGTGACGCCCACCCACTTCTCGACGGTTGGGGCTCGGTAGGTTGCCATCCGGTTCAGCAGGTCCTCCGGCTCCTCCGAAACCAGCAGCATCTCGCGGTGCTCCCGCTTCATGAAGCCGCTGGCGACAGCGTGGTCGAGGAAGCGGAGCAGGTGGTCGAAGTAGCCCTTGACGTTGATCAGGCCGCAGGGCTTTTCGTGCAAGCCAATTTGGGCCCAGGTCAGGAGCTCGGTGATCTCTTCAAGGGTGCCGAAGCCGCCCGGCAGAGCGATGAAAGCGTCTGAGAGATCGAACATCAGCGTCTTGCGCTCATGCATGGAGCCGACCACGCGAAGCTCCGTCAGCCCGCGGTGCGACACCTTCTGCGCCAGCGCCTGGGGGATGATCCCCCGGGCCACCCCGCCGCCGTGCAGGACCGCGTCCGCCAGGGCGCCCATCAGGCCCACCTCAGCCCCGCCGTAGACCAGCTCCCACTGCCGGTCAGCCAAGGCCTGCCCAAGGCGCCGGGCCATGGCTATGTAACAGGGGTCATAGCCCGGGCTCGAGCCGCAGTTGACGCAAATCCGCTTCATCTGGGCACCTTCTTCCTTCAAGATCACGCCGCGCTGAGCCGCATGGAGTTGGTTCGGGCCTGGCGGGCCGTTGGGGTCAGTTCGACCCGGCAGACACGTGGATGACCTTCTCGGCGGGACGGCAGCCGCGGCCGTCCTGGTTCCAGACGATGAGGCTGACGCGGTACGCGCCGGGACGCTCGTAGGTGGTGACGGGGTTCGAGTCGGTGGCGGGGACCCCTGCGTCGAAGTCCCAAAGGACATGCTCGATCTCGCTGCCCGGCGCCGTCGAGGTATTCTGGAACTGGACAGGAACCCCGACCCGCGCCGTGTCAGGGCAGGAAAACGAGGCAACCGGGGGCTCGCCGGGGAAGCCTTGGGTCTGGAGCTGCGTGTTGACGCCATTGCCGGAAACCAGATTCCCTTCCCAGATCACTGGAACCTCGGGGTAATGGTTGATCGAGCCCAGGGCGTTGTTGGTGATGATGTTGTTGATGAAGCAGATGTGGTTGACCCCTTCGCCGGAGGTGAGCTGGATACCGAATCCCGCGTTGTCGGTGATCCGGTTACCGTCGAACACGACCTGCTCGGTATGGTTGTTAAACCGAATCGCGTGGCCGTCGTGACCGGGGTACCGGGCCGAGGGGTGCCCTCTCTTCGTCTGGCTGAACGTGTTGTCGTAGAAGTAGAGGCAGCGGATGGTGTTGTTCAAGGCCGGCCCCTGCATCTGCATCCCCCATTGGCTGCAGTTCGTGAAGCTGTTTCGCGCCCACAGCATGTAACGGGACGCGCCCGACAGCGAGATCCCCTGCTCCTGGCCCTCGCCGATGACGTTGCCGGTCACGATACCGTCCGGACCCCCGCCGCCCTCGATACCATAGGCGGCCCAGGTGCCGGTCGGGTCCACCACGAGATTGCGCCTGAGCGCACAGTTCGCGCTGACGATACTGAGGCCGTGGTCGACGCGGTTGTCCTCCACCACGGTCCGGACGCTGCCGCTGTGAACCTCGATGGCAAAGGCGATGCCGTGCGAGCCGGTGATGACGTTCTCGCTGATAACCATATCGGTGGCGCCGTTGTTGGTGAAGATGCCGCCGCGGCCGGTGTTATGGATGGTGTTGCGCAGGATTCGATTCCCGGAGCAGCTCTCGCTCATACGTATCCCGGCGCCCCACTCGTCCTCGGGCGCCAGGTTCAGGATCGTGTTGTCGCTGATGCTGGAGTCCGACGTGCCGGAACAGAGGATCGCGTGCGGCCCAAACCCGCCGGTGTCGACAAAGTTCTGGATGGTCAGGTGGTGCAGCCGTAGGGCTTTGCACTTGGGTCCGACGATACCCTGCTGCGCCTGGGGGCTGTTGGCGCCGTCCAGGAGCATGCCCGTGACTTCGACATTCTCCGCGTCCTGCATCCGAATCAGGCAGTGCGGCGTCTTGCCGTCGTGAACCAGATGCGTCACGCCCTGCCCTGCGCCTCTCAGCGTCATTCCGGTCTTGAGCACAATGGCAGCGGCGAGGAGGAACCTGCCCTCCGGGATGGTGATCGTGTCGCCGGGTTGAGCCTTCGCCACGGCGCGGTTGATGGCGGCGGCATCATCCTGGTCGTCATTGGGGACGGCGCCGAAGTCGGTAATGGCCAGTTCGGTCGCCCGGGTTGGCGGGGCGAATGCCATGAGCCCAAGCACGGCAACTGAGAACGCTTGGCGTAACATGCGGCTCTCCTGGTTCGTGTCAGCCTGCGCCACCCCAGCCTCACGCCCGTGACCCCACCGCGTCGGCTGCGCTACCCCCGGCGAACGGCGCCAGGTCGCGCGGGCAGCGCGGTTTTAAGGCGGCGTCCAGAGCTCCTGGCGCAAGGCTTCGTAGAGCACGATGGAAACGGCATTGGCCAGATTGTGGCTACGGGCGTGCCGGCCGGGCATGGGAATGGTCACCAAGTCGTCCCGGTAGCGCTCGTAAAAGGCCGGCGGCAGGCCGCTGGTCTCATTTCCAAACACCAGCGCATCACCGGGCG